>JBBREW010000034.1:0-12930 GCA_038225335.1 Rhodobacterales bacterium | reverse complement strand
GCCGCCAAGGGCCGCAATACGTGCAACGATGGGGTCCAGCCCCTGATCGTGGCGTAATGCGGCGAAACAGACCGTGCCCTCTCCGCGCATCCGGGCCGCGTCCCGCGCCATCACGTCCAGCGACGCGCCCACATGCGGCGCAAGGTCGGTTTTGTTGATGACGAGTATGTCGGACCGGGTGATCGCAGGCCCCCCCTTGCGGGGGATTTCCTCGCCTGCGGCCACGTCGATGACATAGATTGTCAGATCGGCCAATTCCGGGCTGAAGGTCGCAGACAGGTTGTCACCGCCGCTTTCGATCAGGACCACATCCAGATCCGGGTGCCGTTGCCGCATGGTGGCGATAGCGGCAAGATTGATGCTCGCATCCTCGCGGATCGCGGTATGCGGACAGCCGCCGGTTTCCACGCCGATGATCCGGTCGGATGGCAGGATCTGCATCCGCATCAGGGCCTCTGCGTCTTCCTGTGTGTAGATGTCGTTGGTGATGACCCCGATGGATATCTGATCCTTCAGCCGTTGCGCGAGTTTCGCGGTCAGCGTGGTCTTGCCCGCGCCAACGGGGCCACCGATGCCGATCCGCAAGGGGCCGTGGGGTGATGTCATGACCGGAAAATCCTTGGTTGCAGGGTTTCATGTCGCATGGCGGCGATATCGGCCAAAAAGGCGCAGCCGCCCAGATCATCCACCGAAGATGCAGCAGCGGTGCGCGACAGCGATTGGCACAACGGGGCCATCCGGGCCAGCACCGTCTGCGCTGCCGTCTGGCCAAGCGGCATGCACCGCTGCGCCGCGGACACCAGACTGGCGGCAAAGGCATGCAGATAGGTCTGCAATGTCAGGTCCAGCGGCAAATCCTGCTGCCGCGCCGCAGCGCCCACCGCCACCGGCAGGACAAGCGGCGGCAGGGTCATTTCCCAGACCGCGTTGACCGTGTCGCAGAACGCCGCCCCCTGCGCCGTGGTTTCCAGCAGGCGTTCCTGCCCGGTGACCAGCGCGCGGGCCAGGGCATCGACTGCCGTCGGATCATCGCAGCGATACGCCTCTGTCATCAGGATCGCGTCGTTGCGCCCTGACCCATCGGCCAGAATGGTCGTCAGCCACGCCTGCAGATCTGCCGCAGTCCTGATCCGACCGTCGGCCACAGCCTGTTCCAACCCATGGGAATAGCTGAAGCTGCCCAAGGGGAATCCCGGTGACAGCCATTGCATCAATGTCAGGATCGCGGCCGATGGCAGATCCGCGTCAGTGCGCATGGGGCAGGGTGCGGCCATGCCCATAGGCGCCGCCTTCGGGCACGAAAGGCGCGGTGACCTCTGTCACATCGGCCCCCAGATGATCGCGCAGCATGTGGGCAATGACCGGGTCGCGCAGTATCAGCAGATGATCACCCGCAAACTGGCAGGGCATGTGCCGGTTGCCGATGTGCCACGCCAGACGGGCCATGTCGCCCTGCACGCGCAGCAGTGGTTCACTGGCCGCGATCACCCGCACGGCGCGCCCGTCATCCAGCAACAGAACATCGCCATCATTCAACGATGTGGTGTGTTCCAGATCAACCAGAAAGGACGTGCCGGCATCGCTTGTCAGCACCTTGCGCCGCAACAGCCGCGCGTCATAGGTCAGCACACAGGTTTCGGTCGCGGGGGTGTCCGGATGATGGGTGACGTGGTGAACGACGGGCAGCGTCATGCCGCTTGCCCGTCGGTCAGGTCACTCGGGGTCAGGCCAAAGCGGGTCAGCCCATAGTCCGTCAGACCGTAAAGAGATCGCGGAAAACGTGGTGCACGATGCGGTCGCGCCGGATGCCCATCTGCGCCAGTTCGGCGTCGGATTTCGACTCCAGCAATGCGATCTGTTCGGACCGCGAGCGGCGGACGACATAGGCGTTGATGCTTTTGCCCACAACGCTGAAAAACGAATCCAGCTTGCTGCGGAATGCCGACGTCTGCGGTGTCGTCGATTGAAGTGTCTGCGTAGCCATTGGAAACCTTTTCTGCGGCCCTTGCCGCGGTAACAGTCATCAGGTCTCCTCCCTTGCCATCCAATATAAGGTCAGCGTCACTGACCACAAATGCGTATTTTGCAACCCTGCTACCCATTGTCAGAACAGGAAATACCGCTGGGCCATCGGCAAGACCTCTGCCGGCTGGCAGGTCAGCAGTTCACCGTCTGCCCGCACCTCGTAGGTTTCGGGGTCCACGTCGATCTGTGGCAGGGCGTCGTTCAGGATCAGATCGCGCTTGCCGATGCTGCGGGTGTTCTTGACGGCAATGGTCTGTTTTTCCAACCCCAGCCTGTCGCGCACCCCGTCCTGCTGGGCCGCAGCCGATACGAAACTGACGCTTGTCTGCGTCAGCGCACGGCCAAATGCACCGAACATGGGGCGCGAATAAACCGGCTGCGGCGTGGGGATGCTGGCATTGGGATCGCCCATCTGCGCCAGAACGATGGTGCCGCCCATCAGCACCATTTCAGGCTTAACCCCGAAAAATGCCGGGTTCCACAGGACCAGATCGGCCCGCTTGCCTTCGGCCACCGACCCCAGCACGTGACTGACCCCATGCGCAATCGCGGGATTGATGGTGTATTTCGCAATATAACGGCGCACGCGGAAATTGTCGTTGTCGCCCGTCTCCTCTGCCAGCCGCCCGCGCTGCTTTTTCATCTTGTCGGCGGTCTGCCATGTGCGGATCAACACTTCGCCCACGCGGCCCATCGCCTGACTGTCGCTGGCGATGATCGAAAATGCGCCCATGTCGTGCAGGATATCCTCTGCCGCGATGGTTTCGCGCCGGATGCGGCTTTCGGCAAAGGCGACGTCTTCTGGGATGGATTTGTCAAGGTGATGGCACACCATCAGCATATCAAGGTGTTCTTCGATCGTGTTCACGGTGAAGGGCCGCGTCGGGTTGGTAGAGGACGGCAGGACATAGGGTTCGCCACAGATCTTGATGATGTCCGGGGCATGGCCACCCCCCGCGCCTTCGGTGTGAAAGGCGTGGATCGTGCGCCCCTTCATCGCCTTGACGGTGTGTTCGACAAACCCGGATTCGTTCAGCGTGTCGGTGTGGATCATCACCTGCACATCCATGTCGTCGGCCACCGACAGGCAGCAGTCGATGGCGGCGGGCGTGGTGCCCCAATCCTCGTGCAGCTTCAGCGAACAGGCCCCGGCGCGGACCATTTCGATCAGGGCACCGGGCTGGCTTGCATTGCCCTTGCCCGCCAGCCCGATGTTCATCGGGATGCCGTCAAAGGCCTGCAACATGCGCCCGATGTGCCAGCTGCCCGGCGTGCAGGTTGTGGCCAGTGTGCCGTGCGCTGGGCCTGTTCCGCCACCGAAACAGGTGGTGACGCCGGAATGCAGCGAATCCTCCATCTGTTGCGGCGCGATGAAATGGATGTGGGAATCAAACCCACCCGCGGTCAGGATGCGACCTTCGCCCGCGATGATCTCCGTGCCCGGACCGATGATGATATCGACGCCGGATTGCGTGTCGGGGTTGCCCGCCTTGCCGATCTTGTGGATGCGGCCATCGTGCAGCGCTACGTCGGCCTTCCAGATCCCTGCGTGATCCACGATCAGCGCATTTGTGATGACGGTATCCACCGCACCATCCGCCCGCGTGACCTGGGATTGTCCCATGCCATCACGGATCACCTTGCCGCCCCCGAATTTGACCTCTTCGCCATAGGTGGTCAAATCACGTTCGACCTCGATGATCAGATCGGTGTCGGCCAACCGGACCTTGTCGCCCACAGTCGGGCCAAAGGTTGCGGCATAGTTCGCGCGGGACATCAAGGCAGGCATGTCAGGTTCACTTCATGAGAGAGGGACCGCGCTTGCCCAGTCGTCTGGCATTGGCGCGGGTTTTATGGCGCAACGGCTTGACCGCTGCGTTGACGATTTCGTCGGGGCGTTTTCCGGTCATCAGGGCTCGCGTCGCGTTCTGCACGGACCGGGTCACGGCTTCGGTCTTTTCGCTGACCATGCGGTCATTTTCGCCGGGCAGAACGGACCACAGGCCCCCCCATCCCATCATCCGCATCATGATGACGGTCTGTGCTTCGGCCAGCATCATGCCGACCTCCATGTTCATCCGGAACAGGTCCAGCGGTGTTGCATTGCGTGCCATTTACAAGGGTCCCATGATCTCTGCATTGAACCCATAGATATGCCGCAAGCCGCCGATTGCGATGAGGTTGACCTCGCGGCGCTGGCCCGGTTCGAACCGCACTGCCGACCCGGGCGGTACATCCAGACGCATGCCGCGCGCGGCGTCACGGTCAAAGTCCAGCGCCGGATTTGTTTCGGCAAAGTGGTAATGACTGCCCACCTGCACGGGCCGGTCACCGGTATTGCCGACCATCAGCGTCACCACGGTGGCCCCCGCATTCAGCGTGATATCACCTTGTGCTGTCATCACTTCGCCCGGGATCATGGTCTGCGCTCCTGTGGTCGCTTTTTTTCAAATACTCAAAACTCAACGGATGGGCTGGTGCACCGTGACCAGTTTCGTGCCGTCCGGAAAGGTGGCTTCCACCTGCACGTCGTGCAGCATCTCGCTGATGCCATCCATGCATTGATCGCGGGTGATGACATGGGCACCGGCTTCCATCATGTCGGCGACGGACCGACCGTCGCGCGCGCCTTCGACGACGGTGTCCGTGATCAGGGCAATGGCTTCGGGGTAGTTCAGCTTGACCCCCCGCGCCAACCGCTTGCGGGCCACTTCTGCCGCCATGGCAATCAGCAGTTTGTCTTTTTCACGGGGCGTCAGTTGCATGTCAAAGGGTCCATGTCGGAGGAAGGGGACCGCGCAGCGCGGTCAGGATCGGGATCAGCGCGCGGCGCATGTCGAAACTGTCGGGTTGCACCAGCCGCACGAACAGAACGCCCGGTGCGATCAGGCTGGCCCCGGCGGTGTGCGGCAGGCGGGTGCGCACGGCGTCCAAAGACGCGGCAGCGTCCGGGGCTATGTGAACGATGCTTGCGACACAGGCCGCACCATCAGTGCACCAGACCTGCGCCATCCGGTCCGATACCGCACCCGTCAGTGTGATGGCATCGGCATAGACCAACACCCCGTCGCGCGTGATGCGCACATCGTCGCGCAGCGTGGCATCGGTGATCCGTTCCCCCATCAGACCGCGCCCCAGCACCAGCGTTTCAACCCCGGTAAAGCAGGCATCGGCGGCCATATCCACCGTCAGACGACGGCGCAGGCAGGCCCGGTCGAACAGGATGGTTTCCTGTGGCAACCAGTCGATCCGCCCTGCCGCCGCAATCGTCAGATCGGCGGTCATCCGGGCTGTCTGTCCGGGCTGCGCCTTGTAGATGCGTTCGGCGGTCTGGGTGGTCAGCGTCAGGTGACTGCCCGGTGCCGCATGGGCCACCGTGGCAAAGCGGTCGCCCCCCGTCACACCACCTGCGGTATTCAGCATGACCGCCAACAGGCCGGGCCCCGCGGTGCGCGGAAACAGCGCCTTTGACGCGCCCGACTGACGCAAGCCGTCAAGCCGGTTGCCATCCCGCACGCTGATCCGCAACGCGCCTTGCGCCCGCGGTGTGAACCGATGCGGATCATCAAGGGGCGGAAAGGTCACAGCGGCATCGGTCATGCCCAAAGACTGCGCAAAGTTGCGCGGTCGTGGCAACACCCGGCAGGGCACAACGGCCCCATCGGCCCAATCGCGCGCCCAAGTGATTAATTTTTGTGCAAAATCTGCGCGGCGTCGCGCAGGCGGCTTTGTGCGCCGGGCGGCAGGTCTGCGCCGCAGGGCGGCCCTGCGGTCATTCGTCCCTTGCGTCCTGTCGGCGATGGCCCCACATCGGCCCCACATTGACCCCGGAGAATACCCATGTCGTCCCTGACCCGCCTGATGACCGTCCTGTCTGTTGCCCTGCTGCCCGGCTTTGCGCTGGGGCATGATTACCTGCTGGGCGATCTGCACATCGCACATCCGTTTGCTGCAGCGACATCTGCATCTGCCATGGCGGGTGCGGGTTATGTGACGATCCTGAATTCCGGCAGCACCGATGATGCGCTGATCGCGGTCGAAGCGGCCTATCCCCGCGTGATGATGCACGACAGCGTCGTCGTGGACGGTGTCGCCAGCATGATCGCCCTTGACCGGGTGGACGTCCCCGCCGGTGCATCGGTCAGCTTTGCGCCCGGTGGCAAACACATCATGTTCATGGGGCTGGACGGCAACCCGCTGGACGTGGGTGAAACCGTTCCCGCAACGCTGGTGTTTGAAAATGCCGGTCGGGTCGATGTGGTCTTCAATGTCGAAGACGTGACCGCGGGCGGGCATGACGGCATGGACCACGGCGCCGCCGGTCACGCCGACTGACGCGCACTGCGACCACGCGGCTGCGACAGGTCCGCTCAGTCGGACGTGTCGCGGTCGATCAGCCCGAATTTGCGCAACTTGACGTAAAGTGATTGCCGCGACAGACCCAGCATCTCGGCTGCGGCGACGCGGTTGTTCATGGTCAGCGCGATCGCGGTTTCGATGCACATGCGTTCAACGACATTCGTCGTCTCGGCAACGATGTCCTTCAGGGTCGAACTGCCGACCAGCTCTTTGACCGAACTCAACCCGTCGTCGGCGGGTTCGCCGCGGGGCTGATCGTTGGGTCCCGTTTCGCGGATCACAAAGGCATAGACGGGGATCGTCCCTGCCTGCAGCCGGGTCACCGAAATCTCTGCGTCGCGGGGGCTGCCGTAATCGCCCGCGATTTTCGTCGCATAGGCGCGCAGACGACCCGACTGGTTTGCGTTTTCGGTCATGACCTTGAAATCGACGCTGCCCCGCTTCAGCAGATCGGGCATGGGCTGGCCGCGCAGGCTCATGTCATGGGCCGCGCCGATCAGGTTCAGGAACCCGTCGTTTGCCGATAGAATCGTGCCGTCAGCCGTGGCGAACACGATGCCATCCGGCCCGTTGCCATACAGGCCGCGCAGGTTCTGATCCAGACTGTCGGCGGCGTTTTCGCTGCTGTCCTGCGGGGCGATGTGGCACAGCAGGATGCGTTCGCCCGCCGCACGGAAAATCGTGGGCCGCAGATTGACGGCCATGTCGCGGCCACGGGGGCGGGCATCGACAGCCCCTTGCGTGCCGGACAGGGCCTGCGCGGTCAGGCGGTCGATCAGGCTGGCACTGTGCTGCCCGTCGAACAGGCTGGTCAGCGGCTGGCCGATCAGGATATCGCGCGGTTTGCCGAACATGTCGGACGCGGCGGCATTCGCTTCGGTGATCAGGCCGGTCTGCATGTTGGTCATCACAACACCGGCAGGCGCGCTTTCCAGCAGAACGCGGAAACGCATCTCATAATCGCGGTGCGCTTCATAATCGCGTTCCAGCGCCATCTGGGCCGATACCAGCTGCTGCTGCATTTCCGCGACAGGGCGCAGATCACGCCCCAGCAACAGGATCGCACCCGCCGACCCGATCCGGTGAAAGCTGTAGCGGATCGGCAATTCCCGCCGCGACGATGTCATGACGTGATTGATTTCGACGGGCCGCACGTCGTTGTCGCCGGACACGAAGGCGCGCAGTCGCTTTGCGAACTTTTCCTGACTTTCCGGTGTCAGCGTGCTGCTGACCGCCGCGCCATCCAGTGTTTCAAACCGGGCGCGATCGGAAAAGGAGGGGTTCAGCAAAACCGACAGGATCGTGCCATCGTCGGAAATGACAAGGCCGACATCGGCCACAGCCGTCAGGATATGGCCCAGAATATCGGGGCCGATCAGCGGAATGTCACCGCTGTTCCAGTATTTCGTTCCGCGCGGCGTCATCGCGGAATGGCCTGGTGCCGCTGAATTCGGTCCATTCACGTTGTCATTTCTCTTTGTCCGCGATCAGGTCCGTCGCAGTCAGCCCACACAGGGTCAATGCGTCGTCCAGATCGGATGTCGCATGATCCGCGCCGGTCCGGGTACAGATCATGGCGGACTGACCGACGGCCAGACCACCAACCACGACAGGGGTATCTGCCGCAACCTGGCGGACCTCTTTCACGATTCTGGCGATGATATCAAGCCTGCAGAGAGAGGCGAGCGACACGAAAACCGCGTCCGCAGGTTTGCTGGACAGGTGTCGGCGGACATCGGCCGGTGTCGCGTCCAGCAAAAACGCCACCGACAGGCCCCGGCGGCGCAATTGGGTCATCAGCACGCTGGGACCAAGGGTGTGCTGGGTGCCGTGCGGCACGACCAGCAGGATGATGGGTGCCGCATGGTTGCCCGCCATGCCGCTGTGCCAGTCGGTGCCCAGCGTGCGCAACAGTCCCTGCAGCCGCGCTGCACCGATCGTCACATCGGCAAACCGCAGCCCGTCGGACAGCCATAGATCACCCAGACGCAACGCTGCCGGGCCAATGCACTGATCCACGATGGTGGCCTTGTCATGGCCTGCGGCCATCGCTTCGGCTGCAACCTGATAACAGGTGTCCTGATCGGCAGAGAGTGCAGAGGCACAAAGGGCATCAATCACGTCAGGCAAGGTCGACCCCAACATCCGCGTATGGGCGGTTGCGTGATAGTCGTCCTGTCGTGACAAGAGTTGGGTCATTAATCACAGCCCCCCGGGCAATCCCGCCCCACGCATATCGCGGTTGCGCCTATTGTCGAAAACGGCGCTGGGATTGTCAAAGAAAATTGACACTTTTTTCCAGACAATGGAACGATTTCTATTAACACACTGTAATATAACATTTTAGTTCCTGCAACCATCAGGCGCTTTATGAACGACAGGCACGGCAAAAGTGTAACGTCTAGTTGACACACCCCACGAATCGAACCTAATCTGACACCAAGACCTGTCAGGAGGACGTTACATGTCGGCAACAATGGAGGAGACAGGCATTGCCGCACGCACGTTGCGTCCGCTGTACACCCCACAGGAACGAAAGCGGCGTGATGCCACCCGCTGGACACTTGTTCAGGGGGTTCTGGCACCGGTTCAGTTCGCCGTGTTTCTCGTCTCTCTTGCGCTGGTGCTGCACTATGTCGTGACCGGCAACGGCTTTGCCGCTGCCACGGTCTCCATCATGGTCAAGACGGCCTGCCTTGCTCTGATCATGGTGACCGGGGCGATCTGGGAAAAGGTCGTGTTTGGGCAATACCTGTTCGCGCCTTCTTTCTTTTGGGAAGATGTCGTCAGCTTTGCTGTCATCGCCCTGCATGTCGCCTCGCTCTGGGGGGTGCTGACCGGGCGGATGCAGCCCGATACGCTGATGATCGTCACGCTTGCGGCCTATGCCGCATACGTCATCAACGCCGGACAATTCGTGTTGAAACTGCGCCGCGCCCGTCTGGATGCCGCGTCATGAATGATCTGTCCCCCCCCACCGGCGGCGGCTGCCGCACAGCACCGGTCCTGAAACAGCGCGGCCAGCGCGAAGTGTTCTGCGGTCTGACCGGGATCATCTGGCTGCACCGCAAGATGCAGGATGCCTTTTTTCTGGTGGTCGGATCGCGCACCTGCGCGCATCTGCTGCAATCGGCGGCGGGCGTCATGATCTTTGCCGAACCCCGGTTCGGCACCGCAATCCTGGAAGAACAGGATCTGGCGGGCATGAAGGACGCGCATGTCGAACTTGACCGCGAAGTGGCAAGGCTGCTGGCCCGTCGTCCCGATATCCGGCAGTTGTTCCTGGTCGGGTCCTGCCCGTCAGAGGTCATCAAGATCGATCTTGCCCGCGCCGCCGAACGCCTGACCCAGATCCACGCCCCCCACGTGCGGGTGCTGAACTATTCCGGGTCCGGCATCGAAACCACCTTTACCGAAGGTGAAGACGCCTGCCTTGCATCCATGGTGCCGGTGCTGAAGGATACGACCGCCCGCGAACTGCTGCTGGTCGGCGCGCTGCCCGATGTGGTCGAGGATCAGATGCTGGCGCTGCTGGGTCAAATGGGCATCGGCCCGATCCGGTTGCTGCCCGCCCGGCGCATCGACGATACCACGGCGGTCGGACCGGGCACGGTCTTTGCCCTGACACAGCCGTTTCTGGGTGAAACCCATGCAGCCCTGATGCGCCGTGGCGCGCGTCATCTTCCTGCGCCCTTCCCCTTTGGCGAAGAAGGCACAACCGCTTGGCTGCAAGCCATTGCAACGGAATTCGGCGTCTCTCCCGCGGTCTTTGCCGCAGCGACCGATGCACCCCGCGCCCGCGCGCGGCGTGCCATCGCACAGGCGTCCGAACATCTGGCGGGCAAGTCGGTCTTCTTCTTTCCGGACAGTCAGCTGGAAATCCCGCTGGCGCGTTTCCTGACCCGCGAATGTGGCATGACCGCGATCGAAGTGGGCAGCCCTTATATCCACGACGCCCTGCATGGCCCCGATCTTGATCTGCTGCCGGCTGGTCCGCAGATCAGCGAAGGTCAGGATGTCGATCTGCAACTTGACCGCGTGCGCGCTGCCCGGCCCGACCTGACGGTCTGCGGTCTTGGCCTTGCCAACCCGCTGGAAGCCGAAGGCCTGACGACCAAATGGGCCATCGAGCTCGTCTTTACCCCTGTCCATTTCTACGAGCAGGCCGGCGATCTGGCGGGGCTGTTCAGCCGTCCCATCCGCCGCAAGGCCATGCTGAAGCTGGAGGCAGCGGAATGAAGCTGACCGTCTGGACATACGAAGGACCGCCGCACGTCGGTGCCATGCGCGTCGCTACCGCGATGAAGGGTCTGCATTTCGTCCTGCACGCCCCCCAGGGCGATACCTATGCCGACCTGCTGTTCACGATGATCGAACGGCGCGACCATCGCCCGCCCGTCACCTATACCACCTTTCAGGCCCGCGATCTGGGGTCCGACACCGCGACCCTGTTCAAGACGGCCTGTCAGGACGCCGTGGACCGGTTCAAGCCACAGGCGATCATCGTCGGCGCGTCCTGCACCGCCGAACTCATTCAGGACGATCCCGCCGGGCTTGCGGAAACCATGGGTCTGACCATTCCCGTGATCGCGCTGGAACTGCCCAGCTATAGCCGCAAGGAAAACTTTGGCGCGGACGAGACGTTCTATCAGATCGTGCGCGCCCTGTCGCAGCCACAGGACCGCACCGCGCGGATCACCTGCAACATCCTTGGCCCCACGGCGCTTGGGTTTCGCAACCGGGACGATGTCGAAGAAATCACCGGGCTTTTGTCGGACCTTGGCATTGATGTGAATGTTCTGGCCCCGCTGAACGCCACCCCGGCGGACATTGCCCGCCTGCCTGCCGCCCATTTCAACGTCCTGCTGTATCCCGAAACAGGAGAAGCCGCCGCCCGATGGCTGGAAAAGACCCACGGCCAGCCCTTTACAAAGGTCGTGCCGATCGGTGTCAAAGCCACCCGCGCCTTTATCGCAGAAGTGGCCGCGATCACAGGTTTGCCGTGCAAGGCCGACGAGTCGCGCCTGCGTCTGCCCTGGTGGACATCGTCGGTGGACAGCACCTATCTGACCGGCAAGCGCGTGTTTTTGTTCGGTGACGGCACCCACGTCTGCGCCATGGCCCGCATGGCCCGCGACGAAATGGGGTTCGAGGTGGTGGGCCTTGGCTGTTACAACCGCGAACAGGCCCGCCCGGTGCGCGACATGGCCCGCGCGCTGGGGCTGGAGGCGCTGATCACCGACGATTATCTGGACGTCGAAGCCGCCATCGCCGCCGCCTCGCCCGAAATGATCATGGGCACCCAGATGGAACGCCACATCGGCAAGCGGCTGGGCATCCCCTGCGCCGTCATCTCTGCCCCGGTCCACGTGCAGGACTATCCCGCCCGCTATTCCCCCGTCATGGGGTTCGAGGGTGCGAATGTCATTTTTGATACCTTGATCCATCCGCTGGTCATGGGGCTGGAAGAGCATCTTCTGACCATGTTCCGCGACGATTTCGAATTCAACGACGCCGCAGGGCCAAGCCATCATGGCGGTGCCGCACCTGCCGCCACGGCCGGACCCTCCGGGGGGAGTATTTCGCAAAAAGCGATCAGCGAACCTGCGCCCGATCTGCCCGGCAATGTCATCTGGCTGTCCGACGCAGAACGCGAGTTGAAGAAGATCCCGTTCTTTGTGCGCGGCAAGGCGCGGCGCAATACAGAGGCTTTTGCGGTGCAAAAGGGGTTGGCCCAGATCAGCCTTGATACCCTTTATGAAGCGAAGGCTCATTATGCGCGATAGTGGCACCCATGACGTTTTTCGCTTTGTGATTGTCACGCTGGACAGCCACACCGCAGGTCCTGCATCCCGCGTGCGCGACCGTCTGACTGCCGATTTTCCGGGGCTGGAGATCAGCATCCACGCCGCTGCCGAATGGGGTGAGAACCCGGCCGCCCTTGCGGATGCCAAGATGGCCGTCGCGCAGGGCGACATCATCGTGACCAACCTGCTGTTTCTGGAAGAACATATCAACGCCATCCTGCCGGACCTGAAGGCGCGCCGTCCCGATTGCGCGGCCATGATCAATGTCATCGCCGACAGCGAGATCGTGAAGCTGACGAAGATGGGCGATCTGGACATGCAGCGCCCCGCCACCGGCATGATGGCGCTGATGAAAAAGCTGAAGCCGCAGGCCAAGGCGAGCACCTCTGGCCAAAGCCAGATGAAAACGCTGCGCCGCCTGCCCAAGATCCTGCGGCTGATCCCCGGCAAGGCGCAGGACCTGCGCAACTGGTTCCTGTCCATGCAATACTGGCTGGGCGGATCGGACGAGAACATCGAACAGATGATCCGCATGCTGGTCGGGCGTTACAGCCGCGACCGGGGCTGGAATGCGGTCAAGGCACTGCCGCCGATCGATTATCCTGATTGCGGTGTGTATCACCCCGACCTGCCCGGCACCCATATCACCACCGACGCCGCCGATCTGCCCCGCCCCGCGGGTGCCGTGGCCACGGTCGGCATCCTGATGCTGCGGTCCTATATCCTGTCGTCCGATACC
>JBBREW010000033.1:0-13060 GCA_038225335.1 Rhodobacterales bacterium | reverse complement strand
TGGGATTCCTGTCGTGGCGGACCGGCCCGGCGTGGGTCAGAACCTGCAGGATCATCTGGAGCTTTATATCCAGCAGGCCGCGACGCAGCCCGTCACACTGTTTACCTACTGGACGCTGTTCTGGAAAATGGTGATCGGGGCACAGTGGGTGTTGGGCAAACGCGGGCTTGGCACGTCGAACCAGTTTGAAAGCGCGGGTTTTGTGCGATCAAAACCCGGCGTGCGCTATCCCGATATCCAGTTTCATTTCCTGCCAATGGCCATTCGCTATGACGGCAAGGTCGCCGCCGAAGGGCATGGGTTTCAGGCCCATGTCGGGCCGATGCGGTCGCCGTCGCGCGGCACCGTTACGCTGGCCAGTGCCGACCCCACGGCCGATCCCGTCATCCGGTTCAACTATATGTCCGATCCATCGGACTGGACCGACTTTCGCACCTGCATCCGCCTGACGCGCGAAATCTTCAACCAGGAGGCTTTTGCGCCGTTCCGCGGACATGAAATCCAGCCCGGTGCGGCGGTGCAGTCGGATGACGACCTTGACGATTTTATTCGCGAACACGCCGAAAGCGCCTATCACCCCTGCGGCACCTGCCGGATGGGGGCCGTGGATGATCCCATGGCGGTGGTTGGCCCGGATTGCCGGGTGATCGGTGTTGACGGGTTGCGGGTGGCGGACAGTTCAATTTTTCCCCAGATCACCAACGGCAATCTGAATGCGCCGTCGATCATGGTGGGGGAAAAGGCGGCGGACCTTATTCTGGGCCGCGATCCTTTGCCTGCGGTGAACGATGAGCCCTGGATCAATCCCGCATGGGCCACAGCGCAGCGGTGACTTGAGTCAAATCGGCGGGATAAGACAGGACAGTTGCCCTTTTCGTGACACAATCTGACCCCATCTCTGGGGGATGAAATACATATTAACCTTCTGTTTACTATTTTCTGGATCAGCATCCGCACTTGATCTGACCGGGCCTGCGCGAATCATTGATGGCGATACGTTCGACATCGGCCAGACCCGCATCCGCCTGCATGGCATCGACGCACCAGAGGCGGGCCAGACCTGCGCGTCGGGGCAGGGGGCCGCTGTGCGGTGCGGCGCGCAGGCGACGGCGGCGCTGGTGGCATTGACTGCGGGTCGGGCCGTGGTGTGCAAGGCGCGCGATACCGACCGCTATGGCCGCACGGTTGCCCAATGCGCGGTGGGCGGCACTGATCTGGGTCATCAGATGGTGGCCGGTGGCATGGCGACGGCCTATCGCCGTTACAGCCTTGAATACGTCGCGGCAGAAGACCTCGCCCGCGCGCGCGGCATCGGGATCTGGGCCGGAACGGTGCAGGACCCTGCTGCATTCCGGGCCGCCACGGACCGGGTGCAGGACGCACCCGGCGACTGCCAGATCAAAGGCAACATCAGCAGCGGGGGGCAGATCTATCACAGGCCCGGTCAGGAACACTATGCTGCGACCCGTATCGATACGGCCAAGGGCGAACGCTGGTTCTGCTCCGAGGCAGAGGCCCGCGCCGCTGGATGGCGCGCCGCCCGCCGCTGAATCCTAGCTTAGCCCACCGGCGTGGCTGCGCCGCCGTTCCAGGCTGCGCGCCCGCACCATCACCACCCAGATCGACACAAGCGCAAGGATCGCGCTGACCAGCATCACGATCTGCAAGGGGATCGTGCCGCTTTGCGCATCCAGCAATCCGCCGGAAAACTGCGCAAGCGCCGCACCACCGCCGATCATCAGCGCGCCCCCCAACCCGGACGCCGTCCCTGCAAGTTTCGGGCGCACCGACAGCAGTCCTGCCGTCGCATTGGGCAGCATCAGGCCGTTGCCCAGACCCAGCAGGGTGCAGAACCCGAAGAACAGCCATGCGGAATTGAGCCCCGCCAGCGACAGGGCCAAGGACACCCCAAGCCCGCAGATCGTCACGATGCAGCCCGCCACAGCCATCCGATCGATGCCGATCCGCACCGTAAAGCGCCCGGTCAGAAAATTCCCCAGCGCATAGCCGATCGCGGGCGCACCCAGCGCCACGCCCGTCAACATGGGTGACAGGCCGTAGATGCTGTCGGCCACAAAGGCACCGCCGCCCAGAAATGCAAAGAACGACCCCGATCCAAAGGCCGCGCACAGCGCATAGCCCCAGAATCGCGGCGCAGTCAGCAGATCAGGATAGCTGCGCAGTTGTGCGGCAAAGGATGTGCCGCCACCGCTGACCGTCTCTCCTTGGTCGAAATAGCAGAACAGCAGGACAATTGCCCCGGTCAGCGACAGAAAGACGAACGAGGATTGCCAGCCAAAGGCCTGATCCAGCACACCGCCAATGGTTGGCCCGATCATCGGGATCACCGCCATCCCCATGGTGACATAGCCGATCTTCGACGCACTTTCAGCCGCGGGATAGATATCGCGCACAATCGCCCGGCTCAGGACGATGCCCGTGGCCACGACTGCCTGCAGGATGCGGAAGGCCAGAAAGGCCACGATGGTCGTGGACAGCAGCGCACCGATGGTGGCCACGATAAAGATGACCAGCGCAGCCAGCATCAGGCGACGGCGGCCAAAGCGGTCGGACAACGGCCCCACAAACACCTGCAAGACCGCCGTGGCCGCCAGATAGCCAGACACGGAATACTGCATGGTGGCGTAATCGGTGTCGAAAAACGCGGCCATCCTGGTCAGCGACGGCAGAAAGATCGACATGTTCAGCGCCGGGATACCGGCCAGCAGGATCAGGGTCGAAATATGGGGGGGCGTGCGGTTGTCGAAAAACCGGATATCGGGGGGATGTTGCATTCGCGCACGTTAAGGACGCGCCGTGCCGTGTCCAGCTTCATTTCTGCCTGCGGTAGTGTGCGCCAGCGAACCGATCATTTGTGCCCCTAGGTGCCCGGGGCCTTTGGCGCGGTGCACGACCCATTGGCGGCCCCGCAGTCATCTTGCGGACAGACTTGGAAAATTTCTTGACTGAGCGTTGCGGCATTGCGTGATTTCAGGCTTCACCTGTCTGACGGTCGGACCTATGATCGCCCAGAGGATCAGGACGCAGGACTGTTGGGGGGATACCATGAAAGATCATCTGGACGCATTGGATGCGCGCCGGGCGGAATCGCGTCTGGGCGGCGGGCAGGCCCGCATCGATGCCCAGCATGCAAAAGGCAAGCTGACCGCCCGCGAACGGATCGATCTGTTGTTGGACGATGGTTCCTTTGAGGAATTCGATGCCTTTGTGACCCACCGCGCGATTGATTTCGGGATGCAGGACAGCACCCCGATGGGGGATGGTGTCGTGACCGGTTGGGGCACGATCAACGGCCGCATGGTCTATGTCTTTTCACAGGATTTCACGGTCTTTGGCGGGTCGCTGTCGGAAACCCATGCGCAAAAGATATGCAAGATCATGGATATGGCCATCCAGAACGGCGCACCTGTCATCGGGATCAACGATTCCGGCGGTGCCCGCATTCAGGAAGGCGTCGCCAGCCTTGCCGGTTACGCCGAGGTGTTTCAGCGCAATATCATGGCCAGTGGTGTGGTGCCGCAGATCAGCCTGATCATGGGCCCCTGTGCGGGCGGGGCCGTCTATTCGCCCGCGATGACCGATTTCATCTTCATGGTGCGCGACACGTCCTACATGTTTGTGACCGGCCCCGATGTGGTCAAGACGGTCACGAACGAGGTGGTGACCGCAGAGGAATTGGGCGGGGCCAGCACCCATACCAAGAAATCCTCCGTGGCGGACGGCGCATTCGACAACGATGTCGAGGCGCTTGCCGAATGTCGCCGCCTGTTCGATTTCCTGCCTTTGAACAACCGCAAGACGGTGCCCAAACGGCCTTTCTTTGACAGCGTGAACCGGACCTGTGACAGCCTTGATACGCTGATCCCCGACAACACCAACACCCCCTATGATATGAAGGAATTGATCCACAGTCTGGCGGACGAAGGTGACTTTTACGAAATTCAGGCTGATTTTGCCCGCAATATCCTGACCGGTTTCATCCGGCTGGAAGGATCGACCGTCGGTGTTGTGGCCAATCAGCCGATGGTCCTTGCGGGTTGTCTGGATATCGACAGTTCGCGCAAGGCGGCCCGGTTCGTGCGGTTCTGCGACGCATTCGAAATTCCGATCCTGACGCTTGTGGATGTGCCCGGGTTCCTGCCCGGTACGGGTCAGGAATACGGCGGTGTCATCAAACACGGCGCGAAACTGCTGTTCGCCTATGGCGAAGCGACGGTGCCGAAGGTCACTGTCATCACCCGCAAGGCCTATGGCGGGGCCTATGATGTGATGGCGTCCAAACATTTGCGTGGTGATTTCAACTATGCGTGGCCGACTGCGGAAATCGCCGTCATGGGGGCCAAGGGCGCAACAGAGATCATCTATCGCGGGCGCACCGCCGAGGAGATCGCAGAGCGGACCCGCGAATATGAAGCGCGTTTCGCCAATCCGTTCGTGGCCGCAAGCAAGGGATTCATCGACGAGGTGATCATGCCCCGGTCCACGCGGCGGCGGGTCTGCCGGGCGTTTGCGTCGCTGCGCGGCAAGGCGTTACAGAACCCTTGGAAAAAACATGACAACATCCCGCTGTAAACTGGCGCGGAGTCTGTGTCTGGCCACCATCGGCGCGGTCTGGGCGGGGTCCGCTGCGGCCCAGCAGATCGCGGTGCCGTCGGGGCTGGATCTGTCGCTTTATGACGTGATCCTCGAGGCAGAGACGCAAACCGCGCGGTTCCGCTTTGTCATGCCGGCCATTGATCCCGCGCAGGGTGGTGCGGAGTTTGCTGAAATTCTGGGCGATCTTCAGTATGTCTGCGACAGCGTGGTGGTGCCCGCCTTGTCGCAGAACGGATGGGCCAGCGGGCAGATCGTGTTGTCCGTATCCGACGAACAGGTGGTATTCGGGATCTATAATCCTGATGTGACACAATTCTTTCAGCCGTTCCGTCTGGAAAACATGACCTGCGTCTGGGAGGATTTCTGATGCACTACGAAATGACGGCGGAAACCGGCCGGGCAGGCGGTGTAAACAAGCCACGCTTTGCCGGATCAGATTTGCGGATGCTAGGATGGGGGCGTCGGTCTGGTATGACGACGACAGGGATCACGCAAAGTGATTCCCGTCATCTCCTGCGGACCGGCGATCAACGCTGGCCGCACACAGCAGTCGGATCAGGCACATGTCAAACGGTTTCAAGGTATTTTCGATTGCCATGCTTATGGCGATCGTCGCCATCAGCGGGTCAAAAGGTCAGGCGCGGGTCATTCCCGTCGATGTCCCAACGGCGTCCATCACCCAGCCTTAACGCTGGCCGGAGGGCCGCGTGATGGAAAAACATCGCGGCTTTCCGGGCCGGTTGCCCGGCACTGATTATCAATTCGTCATTCGGCGCGGTCACGCGGACAAGGCGACCAAGCTGGTGGCACGCGAACGCTATGCCGATCGCAGGCCACCGGACCGCCGAGCCGATGAAGGATTCATGCGCGCCTTGTGGGAACACTTTGGCGATGCGCCTTTTGTGCGCGGCAATCTGGATGCGGGGCGGCTGAGCTGGCTGTTCGAACGCGAAGTGATCGCCGTCGAAGACCCCTTTGATTCTGAAAGCTATGACGCCTTGCTGCGGATTGATGTCGTGCGGGCGCGGATCAGCTTTCCGGAGGTCTTTGCATGAATGCTGTTTTATTGACTTTTCCGCAGGTTTCGGGCTTTGTAAGGCATAGCCATGCGGTGATATTTGATAACACCCACTTTTATGGAAACTATTCGGCGGCAAAGCGCCTTTTGTCTGCAATCGGGCTTGAGTTGCCCGGTCACACAGGCGACTCTGTGGCAGTCTATAACCCTAAAGAAAGAATAATATCATGTTCAAAGCTACCTGGATCCTCGCTCCCATCGCAGCCCTCGGCCTGTCGGCTTGTGCCGGTTCCGGCATCGGCAACACCGATCTGGAACGCGGTCTTATCGGCGCTGGCGCCGGTGCTGCACTGTCCGGCCCGCTGGGCACCGATCCGACCGGCACAGCACTTGCTGGTGCGGCTGCTGGCCTGCTGTGTGACGACGCCGGCATCTGCCGCCCGACGCGCTAAATCCTGCGGCGCCGGTCCGGCGCAGCACATGAAAATCAATCGCCGTCGGGGTTTGGCCCCGGCGGCGATTTTGCGTTTGAAGGACGGGTTCTGATGTTCAAGAAAATCCTGATCGCCAATCGCGGCGAAATCGCCTGCCGCGTCATCAAGACGGCCCGTCGCATGGGCATTGCGACCGTCGCTGTCTATTCCGACGCGGACCGCAACGCCCTGCACGTGCGCATGGCAGACGAGGCGATCCATATCGGCCCCAGCCCGGCCAACCAGTCCTATATCGTGATCGACCGGATCATGGATGCGGTCCGGCAGTCCGGCGCTGACGCCGTGCATCCGGGATACGGGTTCCTGTCGGAAAACCCGAAATTCGCGCAGGCGTTGCAGGCAGCTGGCGTGGCCTTTGTCGGTCCACCCGTCAAGGCAATAGAGGCGATGGGCGACAAGATCACATCCAAGAAACTGGCCCAGGAGGCGGGCGTCAGCACCGTGCCCGGTCACATGGACCTGATCGCCGACGCCGAAGAGGCCATCCGCATCGCGGGTCAGATCGGCTATCCCGTGATGATCAAGGCCAGCGCCGGTGGTGGCGGCAAGGGCATGCGGATCGCGTGGAAAGAGGACGAGGTCCGCGAAGGGTTCCAGTCATCAAAGAACGAGGCCGCCAACAGTTTTGGCGATGACCGTATCTTTATCGAAAAGTTCGTGACTCAGCCGCGTCATATCGAAATTCAGGTTCTGGCGGACAGCCACGGCAATGCGGTCTATCTGCACGAACGCGAATGCAGCATCCAGCGCCGCAACCAAAAGGTCATCGAAGAGGCGCCAAGCCCGTTCCTTGACCCCGAAACCCGCGCCGCCATGGGCGCGCAGTCGGTGGCCCTTGCGCAGGCTGTGGGTTACACCAGTGCGGGCACGGTTGAATTCATCGTCGACGGCGACCGCAATTTCTATTTTCTGGAAATGAATACGCGGTTGCAGGTCGAACATCCCGTGACCGAACTGATCACCGGCATCGACCTTGTGGAACAGATGATCCGCGTCGCAGCCGGGGAAAAGCTGGCCTTTGCGCAGGATGATCTGAAAATCAACGGCTGGGCCATCGAAAGCAGGCTTTATGCCGAAGACCCCTATCGCGGGTTCCTGCCGTCCATCGGGCGTCTGACCCGCTATCGCCCCCCGGTCGAGGAGGCGACGCCCACAAGGGCCGTGCGCAACGATACCGGCGTGTTCGAGGGCGGCGAGATCAGCATGTTCTATGACCCGATGATTGCAAAACTTTGCACATGGGCACCCGACCGCGCCGCTGCGATCGACGAAATGCGTCTGGCGCTTGACGGGTTCGAGCTGGAAGGGATCGGGCATAACCTGCCGTTTCTGGCCGCCGTCATGGACCATCCCAAATTCATCAGCGGAGAGATGACAACGGCGTTCATCGCCGAGGAATTCCCCGAGGGGTTCGACGGTGTCAGCCTGAATGACGACACGCTTGTGCGGATCGCGGCCGCCGTGACGGCGATGAACCGGATCAGTGAAATCCGCCGCACCCGGATCACCGGGCGGATGGACAACCACGAACGCCTTGTGGGGACGGACTGGCACGTGGCGATACAGGGGCAGGGCTTTGCCGCCACTGTCGCGGCAGACCGCGCGGGGGCCGATGTGACCATCGACGGGCGCAGCCTGCGCGTCACCAGCGACTGGCAGCCCGGACAGCCCCTTGCCCGGTTGACGGTGGATGGCAGCCCCCTTGTGTTGAAAGCGTCCCGGATTCCCGGTGGCTTTCGCATACGTCACCGCGGCGCGGACCTGAAGGTGCATGTCCGCACCCCGCGGCAGGCCGAACTTGCGGCCCTGATGCCGGTCAAGCAGCCAGCCGACACGTCGCGCCTGTTGCTGTGCCCGATGCCCGGCCTGATCGTCCGCATAGAGGTCGCGGTCGGCGACGAGGTGCAGGACGGACAGGCCCTGTGCACGGTCGAGGCGATGAAGATGGAAAACATCCTGCGGGCCGAACGGCGCGGGATCGTGTCAAAGATCAACGCCAGCGCCGGTGACAGCCTTGCGGTGGACGATGTGATTCTGGAATTCGAATGACCCGGCGCAGGCATCTTGTTGCAATCTGGGCGATCGCCTGTCTGGTGGCGGTGCTGGTGGCATTCGCGGTGCTGCTTGTGATGATCGACAACGTGCCGATCAATTACACCACAGAACTGCCGCGCCATGCGGTCACCGCGCCCATGATTGCCGTGATCGCGTTCTGGGGGATCGTGCGCGCCGCAGGTGTGCCGCTTGATCCGATGCGGACCTTCGTTCTGGGCGGGCTTGCGGTTTACGGGTTGCTGTATCTGATCGGGCGCGTGCTGGCCGGCACGGGACTCAGCCCGGTGCTTGTGCTGATCGTGAACCTTGCCGCCGTGATGGCGCTGGCGTGGCTTGCGGTGCAGAACGCGGGACAGTCCCGCAGATGATGCGGACCTTGCGTCGCGGTGGTTATTGGCCGAACCCGCGCCGGTCGCGCAATTCCTGTTGCCGCGTCGGTGTGCGGTCAATCGCCCGTGACAATTCACGCACGTCCCACGGACGCGGGCGGCGGGCAGTCACCGTGCCATCCTTGCTCATCAATGCCAGCATGAACCCCCGGGGCCGCAGTTGCAGCCGCACATCGGTGCGCGCATCCGGGTCCGTATCGAAAATGATGACCACATCGCGGTCCGCCATTTCATCGGCGCGGATGGCCAGCAATTCCATCTGTTCGGTAAACAGCGGATCATTCGGCGTATCGGCGAACACAAACACCGGACGCGCGATCCACTGGAAATCAGCCAGATCCACATCCTTTGCGTCCAATGGCACGGTGCGGTCCGCTTGCCACATGGCGACAATGTTGTCCGCTTCGGGGACAGCATCGGTTGCGACACCGGTATTTTCCGTCAGTTCTGCCGTTACCGCAGGTTGTGACACAGCGGCAACGGGCATCACCGCCGCCGTCAGAATTGCAAAAAGGGTCAGGGGCAGTGCGGCTGATTTTTTCATACTTTTCAATATAGGGCCCCGGGGTCCGATTGCGAAGTGCGTCACACCGGCCCATCGCACAATTTACCGTATTTTGACCATAGGTGCCGCATGACTGTGGCCGTGCAGACCGCATCCGGTTGCGGACGCGCGCTGTGGGTCAGGATGCGGCGGATGATCGAAACAGTGTTTCATATCGGCGCACACCGCTGCGCCACCACCACCTTTCAAACCTATCTGGACCAGAACCGGCGGGCCTTGATCCGGTCCGGCATCATGCCGTGGACACCCGCGCTGTCCCGCGACGGGTTGTTCGGCACGCTTGTGCGCCCGCCCGGACAAAGTGATGATGCGGGTGACGACCTCGTGGCCCGGCGCATCGCGACCCGCCGCCGCAAGATGCTGGACAAGGGGCTGCATCAGCTTCTGGTGTCCGAAGAAAACATGATGGGCACGCCGCGTGACAATCTGGCCCGTCACGCGCTTTATCCCGGCCTTTTGCCGCGCCTGTCGCGGTTCAGGGATGCCTTCGACGGTCAGGTTGATCGCATCGGGCTGGTGATCCGGACCTATGATGCGTTCTGGTCCTCTTCTTTTGCCTTTGCGGTCACGGCTGGCCATGCGGTGCCCGATGCGGCAACCTGCGACAGGATCGCCCGGCAGCCGCGCTGCTGGTCGCATCTGGTAACAGAGGTGCGGGCCGTCTTTCCAAAGACGCCGCTGCATATCTGGACGTTCGAGGCATTTGCCGGGCGCCCCCGGCGCCAGTTGACGATGCTGTGCCGCACGACGACGGTGGCGCATCTGCTGGACCAGACGCCTGTCTGGGCCAACCGCAGCCGCGACACGGATACCCTGCGCATGGCCCT
Organism: Rhodobacterales bacterium; assembly: GCA_038225335.1. Classification (GTDB taxonomy): domain Bacteria; phylum Pseudomonadota; class Alphaproteobacteria; order Rhodobacterales; family Rhodobacteraceae; genus Loktanella. The sequence goes on along the minus strand of JBBREW010000033.1, from coordinate 3,095 downwards.
GCATCGCAGCGGCCGCAGCGCCGAGGCAGATCTGATCCCCGCCGATCCCGGTCCATGGATGCCCTTTGACCGGGAACAGCGCGCGACGCTGGGCGCACTTTATGCCGATGACCTTGCGTTTCTGCGGGCGGCGCAGGATCCGCTTTTGACCTTTACCGAACAGACAGCCATCAAGGTGCCATCCGCCCGCCGCTTTGCCGGATAGGCTGATGGCGCAGGATTGGTGCAAATCGCAACCACGGGGGACAGACGATGACCGACAAGACCGACTGGGACGCAATCGCAGCAGGCGAACTGCGGGGGCGCAGCCTTGACGATCTGACGTGGCACACCCTTGAAGGGATCGCCGTTCAGCCGCTTTATACTGCCGATGACGTGGCCGACCTGCCGCATATGGGCGGCATCCCCGGCAAGGCGCCCTATACCCGCGGCGTGAAGGCCACGATGTATGCGGGCCGACCCTGGACGATCCGGCAATATGCTGGCTTTTCCACCGCAGAGGAATCCAACGCCTTTTACCGCAGCGCGCTGGCTGCGGGTCAGCAAGGGGTGTCGGTCGCCTTTGATCTGGCCACGCACCGGGGCTATGACAGTGACCACCCCCGCGTCGAAGGCGATGTCGGCAAGGCAGGTGTTGCGATCGACAGCGTCGAGGATATGAAAATCCTGTTCGACGGCATCCCACTGGACAAGGTCAGCGTGTCGATGACCATGAACGGCGCCGTGATCCCGATCCTCGCCAATTTCATCGTCACCGGAGAAGAGCAGGGCCACGCCCGCGCCGTGCTGTCGGGCACGATCCAGAACGACATCCTCAAGGAATTCATGGTGCGCAACACCTATGTCTATCCGCCGGAACCGTCGATGCGGATCATTTCGGACATCATCCAGTATACCGCCGACGAGATGCCGAAATTCAACTCGATCTCGATTTCCGGCTATCACATGCAGGAAGCAGGCGCGAACCTTGTGCAGGAGCTGGCCTATACGCTGGCGGACGGGCGCGAATACGTCCGCGCGGCGATTGCGGCCGGGATGGACGTGGACAGCTTTGCAGGCCGCCTGTCGTTCTTTTTCGCCATCGGCATGAATTTCTTCATGGAGGCTGCGAAACTGCGCGCCGCCCGTCTGTTGTGGTCGCGCGTGATGGAAGAATTCGCGGCAAAGGACCCCAAATCTTCCATGCTGCGCACCCATTGCCAGACCAGCGGCGTGTCCTTGCAGGAACAGGACCCTTACAACAACGTGGTCCGCACCGCCTACGAGGCGCTGAGCGCGGTTCTGGGCGGCACCCAGTCTCTGCATACCAATGCCCTGGACGAGGCCATCGCCCTGCCATCGGATTTCGCCGCCCGGATTGCCCGCAACACCCAATTGATCCTGCAAGAAGAAACCGGCGTTACCAAGGTCATCGACCCGCTGGCGGGCAGTTACTATGTGGAAAAACTGACCCATGATCTGGCAACCGCCGCATGGGCGCTGATGCAAGAGGTCGAGGAACTTGGCGGTATGACCAAGGCTGTGGCCTCTGGCATGCCGAAACTGCGGATCGAGGAGACAGCGGCGAAACGGCAGGCCGCGATCGACCGCGGCACCGAAGTCATCGTGGGTGTGAACAAATACCGCAAAGACAAGGAAGACCCGATCGACATCCGCGACATTGACAACGCAGGCGTGCGCGACAGTCAGATTGCACGGCTGAAAACGACGCGTGACCGCCGCGATCAACCCGCCTGCGACGCAGCCCTTGCCGAGCTGACGCGACGCGCGGGTGCTGGCGGCAATCTGTTGGCGGCGGCGGTCGATGCGGCCCGGGCGCGGGCCACCGTGGGCGAAATCAGCACCGCGATGGAAGCTGTCTTTGGCCGCCACCGGGCAGAGGTCCGCACCCTCGCGGGGGTTTACGGGGCCGCCTATGACGGCGACTCGGGCTTTGCCGCGATACAGGCCGACGTGGACGCCTTCGCCAGCGAAGAAGGCCGCAGACCCCGGATGCTGGTGGTCAAGATGGGACAGGACGGTCACGACCGGGGCGCAAAGGTCATCGCCACCGCCTTTGCCGACATTGGGTTCGACGTGGATGTCGGCCCGCTGTTCCAGACCCCTGAAGAAGCCGCACAGGACGCCATCGACAACGATGTGCATGTGATCGGCATCAGCAGTCAGGCGGCAGGGCACAAGACGCTTGCCCCCAAGCTGATCCGCGCCCTGCAGGACGCGGGTGCGGGGGACATCCTTGTGATTTGCGGCGGTGTCATCCCGCAGCAGGACTACCAGTTCCTGCGCGATGCGGGCGTAAAGGCGATCTTCGGGCCCGGCACCAACATCCCCAAAGCTGCCGCCGATATCCTGCGCCTGATCCGGGACGCACGGTCCTGACCTTCTTCTCGTGTCAAATATCCTCGCCGAAGGCACAGGCTTTTGCCCCGCAAAAGCCTGATCGCCACCCTGTCACGTCGGGCGGCACCGGCGCATGATGATCCGCGATGCGGCAGGGCCTGATGCCCCCGGGATCGCGGCGATCTGGACACCGCTGATCCGGGACACGACCGTCACATTCAATCCTGAACCGCACAGCCCAGCAGACATCGCGGCCATGATCGCGTCACGTCAGGCGGCAGGGCATGGGTTTCTGGTGGCGCAGGACGGCGCTGATCTGCTGGGCTTTGCGACCTACAGCCAGTTTCGCGGCGGGCTTGGCTATCGTCATACGGTGGAACACACGGTGATCCTTGCCCCGCAGGCAAGGGGCCGGGGGACAGGGCGCGCCTTGATGATGGCGCTGTGTGATCATGCGCGGGTGGCGGGCATGCACAGCATGTTTGCCGGGTGCAGTGCGGAAAACACCGCGGCCCTCGGGTTTCATACCGCTGTCGGTTTTCAGCAGGTGGCGGTTCTGCCGCAGGTCGGACGCAAATTCGATCGCTGGATCGATCTTATCCTTCTGCAAAAGTTGCTGTAGGGTCCGGCCATGTCGATCTGGACCCGTATTGCCGCCGCCCTTGCCGCCCTTCGCGCCGGCGAAAGCCTGTCTGCCATTTTCGACCGGTTGCGGACCCCGCCTGACCGATCGGTGGCCTTTACCATCGCGGTCA
>JBBREW010000032.1:0-13326 GCA_038225335.1 Rhodobacterales bacterium | reverse complement strand
TTGACGTGATTGCCGCCGACGATCTGAAGGACGGTGCAGAGAAAATCGTCAAGGCTGTGAAAGGCTGACAACGTGGCACCCGCCCGCATGAAAGCCCGACCAGACGACCACCGACGTGCAAGGGCCGCGTTTGCGGTCACGGCACGCCTGTGGCCAGACGGTGGGGCAGACGGCGGGCCAGACATACGGTGTGGAGCCCCATCGCCACACCGGGTTGCGTACCATGCCTTTGCCGCACATCCGGCCTTGAAAACGCACACGTGTCGTAAATCTTTGCAGGTTAGGCTGGCAACGAACCTGTCGCAGGCAGCGACGGGTGCCCGGCATCTGACAAAGGAACAGGCCAATGCATATTCAATCCCAGATCATCGCCTGTGTCGCGCTGCTGACCGCAGTGACGGGGTGCAGCGGGCCACCGGGCCAAGGGCAGGCAAACTTTTCGGCGATGGACTGCCCGGCGCTGTCTTCGGCCAGTCAGCAGTATATGCGCGGCACGACCGGTATTCCGGTGCGCTGCGGCGCGCAGGCACGGTCGCCGCTGAACGGACAGTAAACGCCGCGCCACTGGTGTCAGGGCGGCACGGATGAACCGCGCAGCACAGACACCCCTGACCGACCGCGCTGACGGATCCGTGGCGATCCATGTGATCCATCTGGCGCGCGCGACGGACCGGCGAATCGTCATGCAGGCCGAATTTGACCGCCTTGGCCTGACCCCGGCTGACTGGTCCGCCGCCGATGCCCGCGATCCAGCCGTGCAGCCACGTCTGGCAACCTTGCCGGACAGGGGGCCGTGGGGCGTCATGCACGATCACGCCAAGGGCTGCCTGCTGTCGCATCTGGATGCGCTTGACCGGTTTATCGCAGGCGGGCAAAGCCATGCCTTGCTGCTGGAAGACGATGTTTTTCTGTCCGATGACCTGCCGTCATGGCTGGCGTCGCTGGACTGGTGGCCCGCCGATGCCGATGTGGTTAAAATCGAACGCTGGCGCGATGATCGCCTGCGTGTCCTACTGGATGCGCCGCAGGCGGTGCATTTGAACCGCGCGATCCAGCGGTTGCGGTCGCGTCATTCCGGCACCGGCGGTTACATCGTCAGCCGTGCGGCCGCGATCCGGATCAAGGATCGTGGCGCGGCCCTTGGCCTGCCCAGCGACCATATGCTGTTCAATATGCTGGTGTCGTCCTTGGCCCGTGAACTGGTGATCTATCAGATCAACCCGGCACTGGTCGTTCAGGGCAACGACCCGGCCCCCGTCACACCACGCACAGCGCAACCCAAGCGCCCCCGCCCGCTGTCGCAGAAACTGCGGCGCGGATGGGCGGAATTGCGCGTTCTCACCGCCTTGCGGCACCTTGTCACCGGCCGTGCCCGGTTGCATCGCATCACCTGGCAAAACCGCTGCGTCACCGACTGAATAACGAAAGAAAGCAACCCCATGGCCATTCTCGTCAACGAAAACACCCGCGTCATCTGTCAGGGCTTTACCGGCTCTCAGGGGACGTTCCATTCGGAACAGGCCATCGCCTATGGCACAAAGATGGTCGGCGGCGTGACCCCAGGCAAGGGCGGCCAGTCGCACCTTGATCTGCCAGTATTTGATTCGGTTCACGCCGCGCGCCATGCCACCGATGCCAATGCGTCGGTCATCTATGTGCCGCCCCCCTTTGCCGCCGATTCGATCCTCGAAGCGATCGACGCAGAGATGGAGCTGATCATCTGCATCACCGAAGGCATCCCGGTTCTGGACATGATGAAGGTGAAACGCGCACTGGAAGGGTCGAAATCCCGCTTGATCGGGCCAAACTGCCCCGGCGTGATCACCCCCGGTGCCTGTAAGATCGGGATCATGCCCGGTCACATCCACAAACGCGGGTCCGTCGGTGTCGTGTCCCGGTCGGGCACCCTGACCTACGAGGCAGTGAAGCAGACAACCGATTCGGGTCTGGGTCAGTCCACGGCTGTCGGGATCGGCGGCGACCCCATCAAAGGCAGCGAACATATCGACATCCTTGAAATGTTTCTGGCCGATCCCGAAACCCACTCGATCATCATGATCGGTGAAATCGGCGGCAGTGCCGAAGAAGAAGCGGCACAGTTTCTGGCCGACGAACGCAAGGCCGGTCGCTGGAAACCCACCGCCGGTTTCATCGCGGGCCGCACCGCACCTCCGGGGCGGCGCATGGGCCATGCCGGTGCCATCGTGGCCGGCGGCAAGGGCGACGCGGAATCCAAGATCGAGGCGATGAAAGCCGCCGGGATCGTGGTTGCCGACAGCCCCGCCACATTGGGCGAAGCGGTTCTGGCCGCCATCGCCAAGACATAAGCGCAACAGGTGGGCCGTCTGGCCCGCCTCTTTCCCTGCGGCGGGCATCCGGCCCGTCCTATTCCACAGGTGATTCGATGACCGACCAACCGTCCAACGACGTGTTTCATGCCTCCTCTTTCCTGCAGGGGCATAACGCGGATTACGTCGAACAGCTTTATGCGCGCTATGCGGACAATCCGCAGGCCGTCGATGAAAGCTGGCGGGCGTTTTTCGCGTCACTTGGGGATACCCCCGCCGATGCGCGGGCAGAAGCCGCCGGTCCCAGCTGGGGCCGGATGGACTGGCCGCCGGTGCCCAACGATGATCTGACACAGGCGCTGGACGGTCAATGGGCGCAGGACCCGGTTGCCGCCGCCCACAAGATCGCGGCCAAAGCCACGGAAAAAGGCGCCAACCTGAGCGAGGCACAGGTGCGTGCCGCCGTGATGGACAGTATCCGCGCCTTGATGATCATCCGCGCTTACCGCATCCGTGGCCACCTGATCGCCGACCTTGACCCCCTGGGCATGAGAGAGGCGACCAGCCACCCCGAACTTGATCCGGCCAACTATGGCTTCACCAAGTCCGACATGGACCGCCCGATCTTTATCGACAATGTGCTGGGCCTTGAAGTCGCGACCATGTCTGAAATCATGGCCATCGTGAAACGCACCTATTGCGGCACCTTTGCGCTGCAATACATGCACATTTCCAACCCGGCAGAGGCTGCCTGGCTGAAAGAACGGATCGAGGGTTACGGCAAGGAAATCACCTTTACCCAGAATGGCCGCAAGGCGATCCTGAACAAGCTGGTCGAAGCCGAAGGTTACGAAAAATTCCTGCATGTCAAATACATGGGGACAAAACGGTTCGGTCTGGATGGCGGCGAAAGCCTGATCCCCGCGATGGAACAGATCATCAAGCGTGGCGGACAGCTGGGTCTGGAAGAGGTCGTGATCGGGATGCCCCACCGGGGCCGTCTGTCCGTGCTGGCCAACGTGATGAACAAACCCTACCGCGCGATTTTTAACGAATTCCAGGGCGGCAGCTTCAAGCCGGAGGACGTCGAAGGATCGGGCGATGTGAAATACCACCTTGGCGCGTCAAGCGACCGGGAATTCGACGGCAACGTCGTCCACCTGTCGCTGACCGCCAATCCTAGCCACCTTGAGGCCGTGAACCCCGTCGTGCTGGGCAAGGTGCGTGCCAAGCAGGACCAGAAAGGCGACAAGGACCGCACAAAGGTCATGGCAATCCTGTTGCACGGCGACGCGGCCTTTGCCGGTCAGGGCGTCGTGGCCGAAGGGTTCCAATTGTCCGGTATCCGTGGCCACCGCACCGGCGGCACCATGCATATCGTTGTTAACAACCAGATCGGGTTTACAACCGCCCCGCATCTGAGCCGGTCCAGCCCCTATCCCACAGATATTGCGCTGATGGTCGAAGCGCCGATTTTCCATGTGAACGGCGACGACCCGGAGGCCGTGGTCCACGCCGCGCGCGTCGCGACCGAATTCCGCCAGACGTTCCACAAGGACGTGGTGCTGGACATCATCTGTTATCGCCGCTTTGGCCACAACGAGGGGGATGAACCCATGTTCACCAACCCCTTGATGTATAACAAGATCAAAAAGCAGAAAACGACGCTGACGCTGTACACCGACCGTCTGGTCAAGGACGGTCTGATCCCCGAAGGCGAGATCGAGGACATGAAGGCCGCGTTTCAGGCGCGCCTGAACGCGGAATTCGAAGCCGGAAAGACCTACAAGCCCAACAAGGCTGACTGGCTGGACGGCCGCTGGTCGCATCTGGACCGCGACCGCGAGAATTACCAGCGCGGCGAAACCGCCATCAGCGCCGATACCATGTCGGAAATCAGCACGGCGCTGACAACCGTCCCGGCTGACTTTGCCACGCACAAGACGATCGACCGCCTGCTGGAAGCCAAACGCCAGATGTTCGAGACAGGCGGTGGTTTTGACTGGGCCACAGCAGAGGCGCTGGCCTTTGCATCGCTTGCGGTCGAAGGATACCCCGTGCGTCTGGCCGGTCAGGACAGCGCGCGCGGCACGTTCAGCCAGCGACATTCTGCCTTGATCGACCAGAAAACAGAAAACCGCTATTTCCCGATCAACCACGTGCGCAACGGGCAGGCGCAATACGAAGTCATCGATTCCATGCTGTCCGAATACGCGGTGCTGGGGTTCGAATACGGCTATTCGCTGGCCGAACCGAACGCCCTGACCCTGTGGGAAGCGCAATTCGGCGATTTTGCCAACGGCGCGCAGATCATGTTCGATCAGTTCATCAGCAGCGGTGAAAGCAAGTGGTTGCGGATGTCCGGCCTCGTGTGTCTGCTGCCCCACGGCTATGAAGGACAGGGGCCGGAACATTCCAGCGCCCGTCTGGAACGGTTCCTGACGATGTGCGGCAATGACAACTGGATCGTGGCCAACTGCACCACGCCTGCGAATTATTTCCACATCCTGCGCCGTCAATTGCACCGCAGCTATCGCAAGCCGCTGATCCTCATGACGCCGAAATCCTTGCTGCGTCACAAGATGGCAGTGTCGGATACGGCCGAATTCACAACCGGATCATCGTTTCACCGGGTGCTGTGGGATGACGCGGAAAAGGGTCATTCCGACACGCAACTGGTCGCCGATGACAAGATCAAGCGCGTCGTGATGTGTTCGGGCAAGGTCTATTATGACCTGCTGGAAGAACGCGACGCCCGCGGCATCACGGACACCTACATCCTGCGGTTCGAACAATTCTATCCTTTCCCGGCGCAGTCCGCGGTCACGGAATTGCAGCGGTTCAAGACCGCCGAGATGGTCTGGTGTCAGGAAGAACCGAAAAATCAGGGCGGCTGGTCCTTTATGGAACCCAACCTTGAATGGTGCCTGACCCGCATCAAGGCAAAACATACGCGCCCCGTCTATGCGGGCCGCGCCGCCGCCGCGTCGCCCGCCACCGGCCTTGCCAGCCAGCACAAAGCCCAGCAGGCAGCCCTTGTGGCAGAGGCACTGAACATCGAAGGAAAAGACACATGAGCACCGAAGTCCGCGTCCCCACGCTTGGCGAGTCCGTCACAGAGGCGACCGTCGCCACATGGTTCAAGAAACCCGGTGACAGCGTCGCTGTGGATGAAATGCTGTGCGAGCTTGAAACCGACAAGGTCACAGTCGAGGTCCCAAGCCCCGTCGCAGGCACCCTGTCCGAAATCGTCGCCGCCGAAGGCGATACCGTCGGTGTCGATGCCCTGCTTGCGCAGATCAGCGAAGGCGGCGCAGAGACAACAAAGGCCGAAGCCCCCAAGGCCGATGCCACGGCTGAACAGTCGGACGCCGATCAGGCGGCAAAGGCAGAGGACGTGCCCACCGCTGCCGGTGAAGAGTCGCCCGCTGATGGCGGCACCGACACGGTCAATGCCGGCCCCGAAGAGACAAAACCCCGCGACCCCGAAGACGCGCCCTCCGCGCAGAAACTGATGGCTGAAAAAGGCATCAACCGCGACGCCGTGACCGCGACGGGCCGCGACGGCCGCGTGATGAAGGAAGACGTGCTGAAGGCGCTGTCGCAACCCAAACCCGCAGAATCCGCCAAGGCCGCGCCGCGGGCGCCGACCCCTGCCGATCAGGCGGACCGTGAAGAACGGGTCAAGATGACCCGTCTGCGCCAGACCATCGCGCGTCGCCTGAAAGAAGCGCAGAACAGCGCAGCCATGCTGACCACCTTTAACGAGGTGGACATGTCCGGGATCATGTCGCTGCGTGATGAATACAAGGACCTGTTCCTGAAAAAGCACGGGGTGAAGCTGGGCTTCATGTCGTTCTTTACCAAGGCCTGCATCCACGCCCTGCACGAAGTGCCTGATGTGAATGCCGAAATCGACGGCACCGATGTCATCTACAAGAACTATGTCAACATGGGTATCGCCGTCGGCACACCCAGCGGGCTTGTCGTGCCGGTACTACGCGACGCCGATCAGATGTCCTTTGCAGGCATCGAAAAGGCGATCAATGCGGCGGGCGTCAAAGCGCGCGATGGCAAGCTGTCGATGGCTGACATGCAGGGCGGGACATTTACCATTTCCAATGGTGGCGTCTATGGGTCGCTGATGTCGTCGCCGATCCTGAACCCCCCGCAATCGGGCATTCTTGGCATGCACAAGATTCAGGATCGCCCCGTGGCCATCAACGGCAAGGTCGAAATCCGTCCGATGATGTATCTGGCCCTGTCATACGACCACCGCATCGTGGACGGCAAAGGGGCCGTGACGTTCCTTGTCCGGGTCAAGGAGGCGCTGGAAGATCCCCGTCGCCTGCTGATGGATCTGTAACCGCGGAACGTGTGTCTGTGGTTGGGTGTTGAACCGCCACAGACACATTTCTGAAAGGACATGCCATGCAATTCCTGACCGAGACCACCGTCACCGATTATGCGGCGTTCAAGCAGGGCTTTGATGCCGAGGTTGAAAAACGTAACGCTGCCAGTCTGACCCTGTTACAGATGTGGCAGGATTCGGATGCGCCCGGCACGATCCTGTGCCTGTTTGATGCCAAGGACCGCGCCCGCGCCGCGGCTTGGCTTTTGGCAGAAACACAGACCGGCACGGCAATCACGGGCCGCTTTCTGAAAACGGTATAAAGACCATACGACGTTCAATCGGGTTCATTGTTTTCAAGGATAGGTGATGTTTTCGAATATCTTCTCGCTGCTGGCGATTTACGGCCTGTGGGTCATCGTGCTGCTGAATGCGCAGGCCCTTGCCGGCGTTGCGCAAAAGGGTCTGGGCATGATGCTTGGCCCGCGCGACACCGCCGGTGACCTGACCGGGGTTGCCGGGCGGCTGGACCGTGCGGCGTCCAATTCGGTTGTGGCACTCGCCCTGTTTGCCCCGGCGGTCCTGCTGCACGCGACAAAACCGATGGTGCTGAACAGTGCGCTGCTGGCCGCCCAGATCTTTGTCATCGCGCGGATCGCTTATCCGGTCATCTATGTGGCGGGCATTCCGGGGTTGCGGTCGGTCGTCTGGCTGGCTGGCGCGCTGGCGACCGCATGGCTTTATGGGGTGGCGCTGTGACAACTGAACTGACCGTTCTTGCCTTGGCCGGACTGTTGCAGGCACTGCAATTCATTCTGGTATCGGTGCGCGCCAATATGGAGTTGCCCGCCGGAAAAACGATGGGTCCGCGCGATCCGGACCGGTTGGGCAAACCACTGTTCGAACAGGTCAGCCCGCACACCGGGCGGCTTTACCGCGCGCTGAACAACCACTTTGAAGGATTGATCCTGTTCACCCTTGCCGTGGTGGTCGTGACACTGGGCGACAAGGGCACGGGTCTGTCCGCAGGCTGTGCATGGATCTATCTGGGCGCGCGCGTTCTGTATGTGCCTGCCTATTATTTCGGGTTGACCCCCTGGCGGTCGATCATCTGGCTTGCAGGTTTTCTGGCAACCATCCTCATGATACTTTCGACACTCTTTTGACTTAACGGAGGCCCACATGGCCAGCTACGACGTCATCATCATTGGTTCCGGTCCGGGCGGCTATGTCAGCGCGATCCGCTGCGCGCAACTGGGCCTGAAAACCGCCTGTGTCGAAGGGCGTGACACCCTTGGCGGCACCTGCCTGAACGTGGGTTGCATCCCGTCAAAGGCGCTGCTGCACGCAACGGAAATGCTCTCCGAAGCGGAACACAACTTTGCCGAAATGGGGTTGAAGGGCAAAAGCCCATCTGTCGACTGGGACCAGATGCTGGCCTACAAGGACAAGACGGTCAGCCAGAACACCGGCGGGATCGAGTTTCTGTTCAAGAAGAACAAGGTCGACTGGCTGAAAGGCTGGGGGTCCATCCCGGGGGCTGGCCGCGTGAAGGTCGGTGAAGAGATCCACGAGGCCAAACACATCATCATCGCCACCGGGTCTGAACCCAGCCCCCTGAAAGGCGTAGAGGTCGACGAGGAAACCGTCGTCACATCGACCGGCGCTTTGACGTTGAAGAAGATCCCGAAAACCATGGTCGTCATCGGGGCCGGTGTCATCGGTCTGGAACTCGGTTCGGTTTATGCCCGGCTTGGGACCGCAGTGACGGTGGTTGAATACCTTGACGCCATCACCCCCGGACAGGACGCTGAAATCGCCCGCCAGTTCCAGAAAATGCTGACTAAGCAGGGTCTGAAATTCATTCTGGGCGCAGCCGTGCAAGGCGTCAGCAGCAAGAACGGCAAGGCCACCGTCACCTACAAGATGCGCAAGGATGATGCAGAGGACAGCATCACGACGGACACGGTCCTGCTGGCAACGGGGCGTCGTCCCTATGTCGACGGGTTGGGCCTTGATACGCTGGGCGTGTCCCTGACCGACCGTGGGCAGATCGCGGTCGATGACCGCTACAGCACAAACGTGGATGGCATCTATGCCATCGGCGACGCGATCAAGGGTCCGATGCTGGCCCACAAGGCCGAAGACGAAGGCATGGCAATCGCCGAAATTCTGGCGGGCCAGCATGGTCACGTGAATTACGGCGTGATCCCCGGCGTCATCTATACCCACCCCGAAGTCGCCTCTGTCGGCGAGACGGAAGAGACGTTGAAATCTGCCGGCCGCGCCTATAAGGTCGGCAAGTTTCCCTTCATGGGCAATGCGCGGGCCAAGGCGAATTTCATGGGTGATGGTTTCGTCAAGATCTTGGCAGACAAGGAAACCGACCGGATTCTGGGGGCCCATATCATCGGTCCGATGGCGGGCGATCTGATCCACGAAATCTGCGTTGCCATGGAATTCGGCGCAGCCGCCGAAGACCTTGCGCGGACATGCCACGCGCACCCGACCTATTCCGAAGCGGTGCGCGAGGCGGCCCTCGCATGCGGCGACGGTGCGATACACGCCTGACGACAGTTTGTGAACGGCGCACCGTGCCGTTCACAGCACCCTCTGATCGTTGCCGCGATGCGGCCTTACGCCTTCAACAGACGCAATCCGTTGGTCACATCCCCGCGCACGGCCAGTCGCAACCCCGGTTCGTCCCCCGCCTTGAGCGCGGCAAGGATCAGGCGATGGTGCGACGGCGGGTCCGTCCGGTTCAACCGCCCGTAAAGCGCGCACATCGTCGGCCCCATCTGAAGCCAGACGGTTTCCGTCATGGCCAGAATCGCAGGGGCCTGTGCGCGCAGGTAAAGCGTGCGGTGAAATTCAAGGTTCAGCCGGATGTACCCGCTGGCATCCTGACGGGTCACCATCTGGCTGACGCCTTGATTGATGACCTCCAGCCGTTCGATCAGGGCGAAATGCGCCCGCGGCAAGGCGCGCGAGGCCAGTTCCGGTTCCAGCAGCGCGCGCAGGGTCGCCAATTCCTCGATCCGGTCATTCGACAACAGCGGCGTCGAAATCCGCCCGGTCGCGGACAGGGACAACGCCCCTTCAGAGGCCAGTCGCCGCACCGCTTCGCGGGCCGGGGTCATTGATACGCCGTGGTCGGCTGCGATGCCACGCAGGGTCAGTGTCGTGCCCGGTTGCACCTGTCCATACAGGATACGCGTCCGCAATGCCCGGAAGACACGGTCATGGGCAGAACCGGTGGTGGCCGTGGTGCGCGTCGGTATCATGGCGCATCATGTGATCACAGCCGCACCTGCGTCAATCATCGAACCGCAGGCTGTGCAGGCGATCACCATTTTCCCGCAGCCACAGCCGGTGCCGGGCATAATCGGGCATCAGGTCCGCGACGATATCCCAGAACCGCTGGGAATGGTTCATCTCTGCCAGATGGGCGACTTCGTGGGCGGCGACATAGTCCAGCACGACCGGGGGCGCCATGATCAGCCGCCAGGAATACATGACCGTGCCGCTGGTCGAACAGGACCCCCAGCGCGACCGCGTATCCCGCAGGCTGATGCGCGTGTAACTGCGCCCGATCTGGGCTGCATAGCGGTCCGTCGCCGCCACCAGCGCATCCCGCGCCCTTGCGCGCAAAAAGGCACGCACAGCAGCACCGCCGGCCCCCACGGGCACGCTCAGGGTCGCGTCATCCGCCACGATGCGCCGCCCCGGTCCCGCCACCACCTGCAACTCTGCCCCGCGATACAGGACCTGACCGCCGACCCTGACCACAGCGGCAGGTGTAATGTCGGCCAGATGGCCCCGCAGCCATGCTTCTCTTTCCTGTAAAAAGGCCAAAGCCTGCTGTTCGGGCGCGCGCGGCGGCATCGTCAGCGTCACCTTGCCATCCAGCCGGGACACGCGCAGGCTCAACCGGCGGGCGCGGGCGGACCGGCGCAGATCCACGACAATCGGGGGGTTGCCAATAACCAGATCGCGGCCCATATGACTCCTTTGTCGCGCCCGTGCCAAAGGTCTTTGACAGCGTGTCCGCCTTATGGCAGGGGACGCGAGGCCGCCGCAAGGGCAGCACCGCACCTCAAAGGGGGAAACCCATGCCAAAAGAAGAATGGGGCACGAAACGCCTGTGTCCGGAAACCGGCAAGCGATTCTATGACCTGAACCAGTCGCCGGTCGTCAGCCCCTATACGGGCAATGTGGTGAACATCGACACATCCAAGACCCGCACGATGGTCGCCGATGCCGAAGATGCACAGACCAAGAAGATGAAGGTCGTCGACGAAGAAGACGATCTGGTGCTGGACGACGAGGATGACGACGAGGATGTCGATCTGGGCGATGATGTCCTGGAAGACGACGATGACGACGATACCGTCAGCCTTGACGACATTGCCGACGTCAGCAAAGGCGACGACGACTGACCCTTTGAAAAGATACCCCGCGGCGCGATTTTCGTCTTGATCTCGCCCCGGGGGCTGCATAGACAGCGGCACACGACGACGCGGTTGCGTCACAGGTTTGGGGCCTTAGCTCAGCTGGGAGAGCGCTTGCATGGCATGCAAGAGGTCAGGGGTTCGATCCCCCTAGGCTCCACCAAACCCCCTTTGTTTCATAAGTTGCAGGTTTGTCAGGCTGTCGCTTGTGTGGGCTTGCGGCGTGCGGCCTCTGCGATGCGGGCGGCGATATAGGTCAGCAACACGGCTGCGATCGGCAGGGTCCAGGGGAACACCGCCATGTCGGGTTCGACAAACATCAACACCTGCCCGCACAAGGCCAGCACAGTGCCAAGACCGAATACCAGCAGGCCATGCCCGCCCATCAGGCGCAGCGGGGCCGCCCAGCGATGCGCACAGACCCGTGTGACGACAGGCAGGCACGACAGCACATAGACAAGCGCCAGCACATGCAGCAGCCGCGGCAAGGCCAGTATCGTCTTGTTGTGCGACACGATATTGCCGGGCGCGCCCCATGATCCGATCTGCGCCATCCCGTGATTGAGGATCGCCGCCAGATTCCCATTGTGCCGCCATGCAAAAACGAACACCAGAAAGGCCAGTGCCGCATAAAACAGCGGCCAGGAGACCGGCACCAGTCGTTGATCCCGGCGGTGACGGATGCCGATCATCAATCCCACGACAAAAATCAACTGCCACGCCAAGGGGCTGAAAAACCAGACCCCGCTGCCAGCGGTATAGGGAATGTTCCAGCCGTTTGCCCCAGCGAAAAACCACAGCGCCGCGCTGGTGATCAGCGTCAGCCACGGCGCGCGCAGACCTGCCGCAATGATGAACGGCGAGGCGAGCAGCAGAACGATATAGGTCGGCAGGATATTGACGTATCCCATCTGGTACCCCAGCGTGGCCAGTCCGACCAATGCAGGCCCCGTAGTCGTGTAAAGCACTTGCAGATTATGCATCGTGCGAAATTCAGCGCGGTAAAATACGGACGTGGCCCAAGCGAAAATCGCAATCCCCATGACGGTCAACAGGATCTGGACGGTATAGAGGGTCCAAGCACGACGCCACATGGGCGCCAGAGCGTCCCAGAGGCGCAGCTCTCCGTGCAACCAACGATCGACGGTGG
Source organism: Rhodobacterales bacterium (assembly GCA_038225335.1). GTDB lineage: Bacteria > Pseudomonadota > Alphaproteobacteria > Rhodobacterales > Rhodobacteraceae > Loktanella. The sequence continues at coordinate 1,086 of JBBREW010000032.1, read as the reverse complement.
GGGAATAGGCGATGCCTGCGGCAATGCCGGACATGACGAAAAACGCCTCTGCCGCGTCGGAAAACCCCAGATTGCGCAGGGTGATGTCTTCCCACGGGTTGCCGGGCATATGGTCCACGATGATCATGATCAACGCGAGACCGCGAAACGCATCGATCCGCGGATCGCGGGAACGACCGGGCGCGATGAATCCGGGGCGGGCGGTGGCGGTCAAGTCAGGCGGACCGGGCAATGGGGTCGTGCATGACCGGCGCTGGGTCGTCTGTCCGGGTCAGCCCGGCGCGGTATGCGCGGACCACCTGTGGCGTTTGCGTTTCCTGCGGGACCGCAAAAATGCCCTGCATGATCGGCCATGATGTCACGGCGATCAGGACGGGGGCCAACATCATCGGCACGGTGACGGGCAACAGCCAGTAGATCAGCGTCGATGCCGCATAAAACACGAAAACCGAAACGCCGAACCCGAAAATGGCGATCCAGCGACCGGCCTGCCAGCCGTCGGCAAGGCTCAACTCTCCTTCGCCGCGGGCGGTGGCAGGCCAACCGCCGTCGCGGCCCGATACCACCTCTGCCACGGCGCGCGTCTGATACATCAACATCAGTGGTGCGATCAGGGCGGTCAGCAATGTTTCCGTGACAACCGACCCGAATGCGAGGATGTCGCCGCCAAATCCACCGTTGCGCCGGGCGACCACGGATTCCACATAGATCGCCAGCTTTGGCAGCAACAGCAACCCGCCGACACCAATGGCCAGCAGGATGACCTGTGATGTCCTGTCATCCGGAAATACGGGAAACAGCTGATAGGCATCGGGGAAATAGTTGGGGGTGCCGATGGTCGCCGTGGAGAGCAGCGACACAATCAGAAACGCGCCCCAGGCCACCGACACCAGATAGGCCATGATCCCCTGAAAAAAGACGAACCTGCTCCACTTGCGCAGGCCGGGGGCGCCCAGCAGGCGGATATGTTGCAGATTGCCTTGGCACCAGCGCCGATCCCGCCGGGCAAAGGCCAGCAGGTTGTCGGGACCTTCTTCATAGGACCCACCGATCCGGGGGTCCATCTCGACACGCCAGCCACCGCGC
>JBBREW010000031.1:0-13326 GCA_038225335.1 Rhodobacterales bacterium | reverse complement strand
ACGGCGCGTTCGATCATGTCCAGTGCCTCGTCCAGTTTTTCGCCGCGTTCCACCAGCGAATAGCCCAGATAGTTCAGGACCTGCGGCTGATCGGGGTTCAGGGCAAGGGCGGCGCGAAAGTCCGCCTCTGCCTGCGGCCAGTCGTCCATCTGGTGGGCGACGATCGCGCGGGTGTAATAGACGACCCAGCGGTTTTGATCGGTGTCCGGGTAAAGGTCGATGGCAGCCCCGTAGGCGGCCATTGCCCCGTCCAGATCGTCGGTATCGCGCAGGACATCGCCCAGTCGCGCCTGCACAAAGGGCAGGTCGGGATGGAGTTGCGCCAGCGCCGTTGCGACGGCTGCGGCTTCCTCTGCCGCGTCGGTGCGGCGCAAGCTGTCGATGCGGCCCAGTTCTGCGTTCACGAAACTGGGGTCATCCTGCGGCACAAGCGCATAGGCGTCACTGGCCAGATCGAACCGTTGCAGGGCGGTCAGCAGGCTGGCCGTCAGCATCGTCGCATCGGTGCTGTCGGGGGCCAGATGCTGCGCGATCCGGGCGTATTGCAGGGTATAATCCTCGCGCGCTTCACCGGACAGCAGGCTGGCGATCATATAAGCCACCTCTGCCACGCCCTGCCGCGGGCTGGTCACGATGGTATAGGGGACAACCGCATCGCCCGTCAGTTGCGCCCGCAGGGCCGCGATGGTCGGGTCCAGCGTATCCCCGAAGGCAGAGGTCAGCACGGCGGCGGCGTCAGTGTTGCGGCCCAGTTGCGACAGGATCTGTGCATGGGCAATGGCAGCGCGCGGGCTGAAGGATGCGGCTGACCTCTCCGGCTCCGCCAGAATGGCATCCGCGCCTTCGAAATCACCGACAGAGGCAAGCGCCAACGCCTTGTGGAACGCACCGAACGCACCCATGCCGTCAGCGGCCATGACGGTGTCGAACCCGGCCAGCGCCTCTGTCATGTTGCCCATGCCCAGCGATGCCCATGCCCGGACCAAGCCGTCAAACAGGGGGCTGACCTTGCGGCCGGCGTCGAAATCCGTGGCAACCGCGGCCCAGTCGCCCCGGTCGACCGAATCCGCGACGAGGACCAGACTGGCCACCTGGCTGTCGATGCCTGCGGCCTCTATATCCTGTGCGACGGTCACGGCCTGCGGAAAGCGGGACACGGCGATATAGGCGATGGCCGCATTTTCAAGCAAGGCGGGATTGGCCGGATCGCGCAGCAGGGCCTGCCCATACCATGTCGCTGCCTCGGTGAAATCGCTGGCTCCGGCGGCATTGCGCGCTGCCAGATAGGCCCCCAGATCGGGACCTTCCTGCGCGCCTGCGCTGGTTGCGAACAAGACAGCGGCCAGAACGGCACCTGTGGGTCTGAGTGTTTTCACGAAATTGCGCCTGTTACCTGTGCCATCTGGCAGACTAAGGGCAGGGCAGGCCGGGCGCAATCACCGCCATGTCACAGGACCTTGATCGGGCGGACCGTCGCCTTGCAGTCGGCGGATCGGTGTCGGTCCGGACGGCGGGTTGCAAAAGCGGCCTTGATCGCGCCACAATCGGCGGCCATCAGTGCCTGATGCTGATGCAGATTGTCTTTCGCAGGCTTGCCCCACTGGCCTTGATTGCCGGGCCGCTGGCGCTGGGCCTGCCGCCCGCAGCGGGGGCTGCCTTTGTGTTCGGTGCGCTGGCGGGGCTTGCCGCAGTGCTGCCTGTCCTGCTGGTGCTGCGCCTTGTCAGTCTGCGACAGGTGTTCGGTTGGCCGTTGTGGCTTGTGATGATCGCGCTGCGTCTGGTGTGGCGCGGGCGGCGGATCGTGTGATCAGACAGCGCCGATCTTCGGCTCTGTTCCGGCCCTGATCCGGCGGATGTTGCCCCAGTGCCGCGCATAGACTAGCAGCGCCAGCACGACCGCCAGCACGAACATGTCGCCGCGCCCGATCAGCACAAGGGCCACGGGGGTCCACCCGGCCGCCATCAGGGCAGCAAAGGACGACATCCGGGCCAGTTTTGCGGTCAGCGCCCAGAGCGCGCAGGCCATGATCCCGGCCAAAGGCGCCAGCGCCAGCAGCAGCCCAAGGAACGTGGCAACCCCCTTGCCACCGCGAAACCGCAGCCAGACCGGAAAGCAGTGGCCCAGAAAGGCCGCAAGGGCCGCGATCTGCACCGCATCGGGTGCGCCATAGGCCCGCGCCAGCAGCACAGCCACCACGCCCTTGATGGCGTCACCCGCCAGTGTCAGCGCGGCGGCTTTCTTGTTGCCGGTGCGCAGGACGTTGGTGGCCCCGATATTGCCGGACCCGATCTGGCGCAGATCGCCCAGACCCATCAGGCGCGCCAGAATGACGCCGCTGGGGAGCGACCCCAGCAGATAGCCGATCAACGCCCAGATCAGCAGGACACCGGGGGGGGACAGCAGTTCAGGCATCGCGCGCTCCATCATAGACCCGGTGACCATCGACCCATGTGCCCAGCACCCGGCCTTGCAGCCGTGCGCCGTCAAAGGGCGTATTCTTCGATTTCGACAGCAGGCTTGCCCGGTCCAGCACGAAGGGGGCATCGGGATCGAACAACACCAGATCGGCAGGCGCGCCCGGTGTCAGCCGCCCCGCAGGCAGGTTCAGCAGATGCGCGGGATTCAGCGCCATGGCGCGCAGCAGGCGGGGCAGGCCGATCTGTCCGTTGTGATACAGGCGCAATGCGGCGGGCAGCAGGGTCTGCAATCCGACCGCACCTGCAGCAGCCTGTTCAAAGGGCAGGCGTTTTGATTCTTCGTCCTGCGGCGTGTGCATTGAACAGATGATGTCGATCAGACCTTCTGCGACCGCAGCGATGACCGCCTGGCGGTCATCCTCTGACCGCAAAGGCGGGGTCAGTTTGAAGAATGTGCGGTAATCGGCCACGTCCATGTCGTTCAGCGTCAGATGGTGAATGCTGACGCCGCTGGTAATCTTCAACCCGTTGCGTTTGGCCCGTTCCAGCGCGGGCAGGGCGCGGGCGGTGGTGATCTGGTCCGCGTGATACCGGGCACCGGTCATTTCCAGCAGGGCAATGTCCCGGTCCAGCGCCATGCGTTCCGCCATGGGCGACACGCCCGGCAGACCGCGCAGCGTCGCGAACTTGCCGGTGGTCACACAGGCGCCTGCGGACAGGCCCGGGTCCTGCGGATGGCCGATGACCAGCGCCCCCAGACTGCGGGCATAGGTCAGGGCGCGCACCAGCACCTTGGTATCCGTCACCACGCGGCTGCCATCGCCAAAGGCCACGGCCCCCGCATCCAGCAGAAAGCCGATTTCCGTCATCTCGGTGCCGGCGCGGCCTTTGGTCAGGGCGGCCATCGGCAGCACATGCACACAGGATTCCACGGCTGCGCGGCGGCGGACGAATTCCAGTGTTTCCGGCGTGTCGATGGCGGGCAGGGTATCGGCGCGGGTCACGATGGTGGTCACGCCGCCCGCCGCTGCCGCAAGACCGGCGCTGCGGAAGGATTCCTTGTGCCGCTCTCCGGGTTCGGACACCTTGACGCCCACATCGATCAGGCCGGGCGCAAGGCAGGCACCGCCGCAGTCGATGACGGTTGCCCCGGACGGCGCGGCCGTGTCACGCGCGACGATGCTGCCGCCAGCGACGGTCAGGCTGCCGATGTCATCGGTCAGGGCGACCGGATCAATCAGCCGCGCATTGAGAAAGTGGATGGTCGTCATGTGATCCCTGAACTGGCAGCCCGTTGCGGGGGGCAAGCTGGCGCAGGTGTAGGCAGCAGCGGCGTCAGGGTCAATCATGCGCCGCAGGGTGCGCCCCCAAGGGACAGACCAGCGCGCCTAGCTTGCGACCCAGATCATCACGCCGACGAGGGCGAAAAGCACCAGCAAGGCAATTGTCGCAACCCGGCCGGACATCGCCGCCGCAAAGGGCGGTGCCTTGGACCCCGTCACGCGACCCGTGGCGCTGGACGACGGCAATTTCTGACCCGGCGTGCGCAGCTGGACCGGATCACCCGTTGTGGTCACATGCGTGACCTGAGGCGCGAGCGTCAGGGTCAGCGCCTGCCCCGCCGCCGCCCGCGACATGATCAGCACCACGACCCCGGTGAGGTCGCGCAAGGCCGCATCATCGGCCGCGTCGGACGGCACATCATAACCTTGGTGCAGATAATCCAGCAGCGAGAGCCCCGCCAGATGCCGGGTATCGACGACATCGACATAGGTGACATCCAGGGCATCGGTGCCGAACAGCGCCTGCAGCGCCGCCGGAGTCTTTTCCGCCAGACCGGCGGGTGCGGGATCGGTCACGCGAAACACGCGGATCAGGCCGTGGTCATTGGTGGGCAGGGTCAAAGGCATAGCGGAATGTCCAATTTTATGGGCGGATAACGCGGTGGTACGGGACGTGGTTCCGCGATCGCGCGGTCCGGGTCAATGGCACTGGCAGACAGGGATCGACCCGGCAAAGCCGGGCCGATCCGCCGGGGGCGCGGCCCCCGGACCCCCGGGATATTTCCGACGAGAAGAAAAGGACAGGTCGGTCCGAGCGGGCGGTGGTGTGGTCTGCCAACAGGTGGCATGAAGGCGGTCCATGACGGAGGGGTGTTTGGCAGGCTGTTGCCATCAGGATGCAGCATTGGCTGTTCTGCTGGCCCGCAGGTTCTGGGCCAGCAGGTCCATCGCCGCCATGCGCACCGCCACACCCATTTCCACCTGCGTCTGGATCACGCTGCGGTTGATGTCGTCGGCAATTGTGCCGTCGATTTCAACGCCGCGGTTCATCGGGCCGGGATGCATGACAATAGCGTCGGGTTTGGCGCGGGCCAGTTTGGCCGCATCCAGACCGTAGCGGTGGAAGTATTCCCGTTCCGAGGGAATGAAGCCGCCGTCCATCCGTTCCTTTTGCAGGCGCAGCATCATGACGACATCGACGTCGCGCAGGCCGTCTTCCATGTTGTCGAACACCTCGACCCCGAAATCGGCGATTCCCGCGGGCATCAGGGTGGGCGGGGCAATCAGGCGGATGCGATTTTCCATCTTGCCAAGCAGCATGATGTTGGACCGCGCGACCCGGCTGTGCGCGATGTCGCCGCAGATCGCGACCGACAGGCGGTGCAGCCGCCCCTTGGCACGCCTGATCGTCAGCCCGTCCAGAAGCGCCTGCGTCGGGTGTTCATGGCGGCCATCGCCCGCATTCAGCACCGCACAGTTCACCTTTTGCGCCAGCAGGTCCACAGCCCCAGACGACGGGTGCCGCACGACCAGCAGATCGGGCTGCATCGCGTTCAGGGTCAGCGCGGTGTCGATCAGGGTTTCCCCCTTCTTGATCGATGTGTCCTGCATTGCCATGCTCATGACATCGGCCCCCAGCCGCTTGCCGGCCAGTTCGAAACTGGCCTGCGTGCGGGTGGAGTTTTCGAAGAACATGTTGATCTGCGTCATGCCCGCCAGCACGTCGCGGTGGGTGCGGCCCGCGCGGTTGTCCTGTGCATAGGTGTCGGCCAGATCCAGCAGCGTCACGATGTCGCCCTGGGTCAGATGTTCGATGCCCAGCAGGTGGCGTGCGCGAAACGATGGCTGTGACATGGGCGGCCTTTCCGGTCTGACACCGGTGGTTATAGGCCCGCGGCGTGACCGGGGCCAGCCCTGAGCCACCGCAGGCGGCGCGATGAGCCTGTGCGAGGGGACTGCCCATTCGCGCGCAGGTCCGGTAGGGTGCGGGACATGGAATCTGCACAGACATACCGGGCAATGGTTGCCGCACTGGATTGGCAGGTCGCGCTGGGCGCGGACGAGGCGATCTGTGACGCGCCGATCAACCGTTATGCGCTGGATCCGGCCCCGGCACCGGTCGCCGCCGCCGTTCCGCGCGCAGCAGCCGTGGCCCAGCCCCAGCGGCCGCCGCCGCCTATACCGTCCCCTGACACATTCGATGCGCCGCAACTGGCGGCCGAGGCTGCCGCCGCTGCACCCGATCTTGCCGCGCTGGCGCTGGCACAGGAACAATTCGAGCTTTGCACGCTCAAGCGCGGGGCGCGGTCATTTGTGGGGGCCACCGGTGATCCTGCAGCCCGCGTCATGATCATTGGAGAGGCCCCGGGCCGGGCAGAAGATCAGGCCGGGCAGCCCTTTGTCGGACCGGCGGGGGCATTACTGGATGCCATGCTGGCGGCCATCGGGCTGGACCGGGGCGCACAAGGGCCTGTGCGGGGTGTGTATCTGACCCATGTTCTGCCATGGCGCACGGCGGGTGCGGGGTTGCCGGACCCCGCTGATCTGGCGATGATGGTGCCTTTCCTGCACCGTCACATCGTTCTGGCGCAGCCCGATGTCCTAGTGCTGTTGGGCAATGCGCCCTGTCAGGCCTTGCTGGGGCGGGCGGGGATCACGCGGTTGCGCGGGCAATGGGCCGATGTGCTGGGACGCCCCGCACTTGCGACATTTGCGCCTGAACACCTGCTGGCGACGCCTGCGGCAAAGCGCGAGGCATGGGACGACATGCTGGCGCTGAAGGCGCGGCTGCGCGCCTGACCGCATCACCGATGACAAAGGACCCGATATGAGCCGCATCGACGACACCCGCGCATTCATCCCCGTGCGGATTGCCATTCTGACGGTCAGCGACACGCGGACTCCCGCTGACGACCGCTCTGGCGACACGCTGGTCGATCGCCTGACCACCGCGGGCCATCATCTGGCGTCGCGTGCCATCGTGCGCGACGACCGCGCCGCCATCGCCGCGCAGTTGCGCGCCTGGTGCGATGATGCGGCCATTGATGTCGTCATCTCGACCGGGGGGACCGGGTTGACCGGGCGGGATGTCACGGTAGAGGCGCACCGCGACGTCTATGAGAAAGAGATCGACGCCTTCGGCACCGTGTTCACCCACGTCAGCATGGCCAAGATCGGCACCAGCGCGGTGCAAAGCCGCGCCACAGGCGGCGTGGCGCAGGGCACATACCTGTTCGCGCTGCCCGGCAGCCCGGGGGCGTGCCGGGATGCTTGGGATGAAATATTAGGCAAACAGCTGGATTTCAGGCACCGCCCCTGCAATTTCGTCGAAATCATGCCCCGGCTGGATGAACATCTGCGGCGAAAATAGACCCCACAACCCTTTGATCGCCTGCATGGTGGCAAGCCGGTGCGAATAGGCTAGCTTGCGACAGGTCAATGATCGGGGTGATGGAATGCGGTTCTTGCGACGGTCGTTGGTCGGACTTTTCATGCTGGGCCTGACGCTGGCACTGGCTGGCTGGGCCGCAAACATGGTCCGCACCGCCGTGGTGGCACGCATGTCCGAAGAACCGCGCAGTTTTACCCAGCGCGAACGGGTCTTTGCCGTGAATGTGACGCAGGTTGTGGCAGACACGCTGGCGCCCGAACTGGTCATCTACGGCGAGGTGCGCAGTCGCAATACACTGGCCTTGCGCAGCGGTGTCGGTGGCACGGTCGTCTGGACCGATCCCGCGCTGGTCGAAGGCGGGATTGTCACCACCGGACAGGATCTGTTGCGGCTGGATACGGCCACGGCGCAGTCCGCCCGTGACCGGATCGCCGCCGATGTGCAGGACGCAGAGGCAGAGGTCCGCGACGCCGAACGCGGGCTGGCCCTGTCGGCGGATGAATTGGCGCAGGCGCAAGGGCAGGTCACGCTGCGGCAAGCTGCGCTGACACGCGCAACCGATCTGGCGGGGCGCGGTGTCGGCACCCAGTCCGCCACAGAGGATGCCCAACTCTCCCTCTCGAATGCCCAGTCCGCCGTCTTGTCCAGCCGCCAGTCGCAGGCGCAGGCAGAGGCGCGGCTGGATCAGGCGCGCACCGCGCTGGACCGGGTCCGGATTGATCTGGCAGAGGCGGACCGCACGCTGGACGACACGACCGTTGTGGCGGTCTTTGACGGTGTTCTGACCGATGTGCTGACCGCGCAGGGCGCGCGACTGACGGCGAACGAACAATTTGCCACCCTGATGGACCCCGCACTGCTGGAGGTCGCCTTTCGCGTGTCCACCGCGCAGTTCGCCCGCTTGCTGGACGGCGGCGGCGCAGTGATCGGATTGTCCGTAACGGTGGGTGTCGATGTGGACGGGTTCGATCTGACGGCCCAAGGCACCGTGGACCGGATCGGCGGTGCGGTGGGCGAAGGGCAGACAGGACGCCAGATTTTCGCAACGCTGGGTGAAGCCCCCGGTTTGCGGCCCGGTGATTTCGTGACCGTGCGGGTGCAGGAACCACCCCTAGACAATGTGGCGCGCGTGCCCGCGACAGCGGTGGCGGCAGATGGCACGGTTCTGGTCGTGGGTGCGGACGACCGGCTGGAATCGCGCCAGACGCGGGTTCTGCGACGGCAGGGCGATGACGTGATCATTGCCGCATCAGGGTTGGAAGGGGTCAATATCGTCAGCGCCCGGACACCCTTGCTGGGGGCCGGGATCGGTGTACGCCCTGTGGTCGCGGCTGATGCGGACGCGGACCCTGATCCGGCACAGGACGCCAGCGCAGACAGTGCCGACAACCTGACGCTGGATGATGACCGCCGGGCCAGACTGCGGGCCTATGTGACCGACAGTCCGATGCCCGACGATGCCAAAGCCCGGATTCTGGCGCAGCTGGATCAGCCGCAGGTGCCGGTGGCGACCGTCGAACGGCTTGAAAATGGGATGGGCGGATGAGCGTGGATCAGGACACGACACCGGCACCGCGCAGACCCACGGGCGGTGACGCCCTGAATGCCCGGGCCGGTGGCATCCTGTCCTATTTCACCCGGCACAAGACCATCGCCAACCTTTTGTTGCTGGTCATGGTGGGCGCGGGATTGCTGGCATGGCCCAATATGCGGGCGCAGTATTTTCCTGATGTGATCGTGGACGGGATCGACGTGACCGTGCGCTGGGAGGGTGCCGGGGCAGAGGCGGTGGACGAAGGTATCGTGCAGGTGCTGGTGCCAGCCTTGCAGATCGTCGCGGGCGTGACCGATTCCGAAGCACGGTCAACCGAAGGCAGCGCCCGCATAAGGCTTGATTTCGAACCCGGCACCAACATGGACCGTGCGGCCGAAAACGTGCAGCTTGCCATCGATTCCGCAGGCAATCTGCCCGACGATGCCGACGATCCGCAGTTGCGCCGGGGCGGCTGGTCCGACCGGGTGACCGATGTGGTCATCACCGGGCCAGTGGGCGTGGACCAACTGGGGCGGTTCGCCGATGAAATGGTCGTGCGCCTGTTCGAAGAAGGTGTGACGCAGGCCACGGTGCGCGGGATCGCCGCCCCTTCGACCATCGTCGAGGTGCCCGCCCTGTCCTTGATTCAATACGACATCGGCCTGTCGGACATCGCCGCCCGGATCGCAGAGGAATCGGCGGGCAGCGCCGTGGGCGACGTGTCGGGTGCAGCCCGTGTCCGGACCGGCATCGCCAAGCGGTCGGCCGAGGATATCGCGGCGATTGCCCTGCGGTCGAACCCGGACGGATCGACCCTGACCGTGGGCGACGTGGCCACCGTCACCGTCGAAGGCGTCGACCGCAGCCGCGCCTATTTCGTGGGCGACAATCCCGCGGTGCAGATCGGCGTCGTCAGGTCCGCCAACGGCGACGCCATCGGGCTGCAACGCAGCGTCGAGGAGGTCGCCGCAGAACTGGCCGCGACCTTGCCCGCAGGCACCACCATCGACCTGATCAATGCGCGGGCAGAGGAGATCACAGGGCGGTTGGACCTGCTGTTGAAAAACGGGTTGCAAGGGCTGGGGCTGGTCGTGTTGCTGTTGTTCCTGTTCCTGAATGCCAAGACGGCCCTGTGGGTGGCGATGGGTATTCCTGCGGCCATGCTGGCGGCGATTGCGCTGATGTATGCCTTTGGCATCACGATCAACATGATCAGCCTGTTTGCCCTGATCCTGACGCTGGGGATCGTGGTTGATGACGCCATCGTGGTCGGTGAACACGCCGATTACCGCGCCCGCACCCTGAAAGAGCCGCCGCAGATTGCCGCCGAGCGGGCCGCGCAAAAGATGTTCAGCCCGGTGTTTTCCGCCACGCTGACGACCGTGATCGCGTTCTTTGGTCTGGTCGCCGTCGGTGGACGGTTTGGCAGCCTGATCGCGGATATCCCGTTCACGGTGATCGTGGTGCTGGCCGCATCCATCGTCGAATGTTTCCTGATCCTGCCCCATCACCTCAGCCATTCGATCGGCACGAAAGGTGGCCACAAATGGTATGATGTGCCATCGCGGATCGTGAACCGCGGATTCGAGGCGTTCAGCCTGCGGATGTTTCGCCCTTTCATGGCGCTGGTCATCCGCGCGCGCTATCCGGTATTCGCGGCGGTGCTGGTGCTGCTGGCCAGCCAGATCGCGCTGTTCATCCGGGGCGATGTGCGCTGGCAGTTCTTCTCCTCTCCCGAACAGGGCGAGGTGACGGGCAATTTTGCCATGCTGCCGGGTGCGGTTCGCGCCGATACGGTCGGCATGATGCGCGAAATGCAGCGCGCGACGCAGGCCCTGTCCGAACGCTATGCGGCTGAAACAGGCGTGAACCCCGTGACCTATGTCGTGGCTGAAATCGGCGGCAATGCGGGGCGCGGGATCGCGGGGGCCGATCAAAAGGACCCCGATCAGCTGGGCGCGATCAGCATCAGCCTTGTGGATGCCGACAGCCGCCCCTTTACCAGCGCCGAATTCGTGGCCGCCCTGCAGGAAGAAGTCGTCCAGTCCCCGATGGCGGAAACCGTCAGCTTTCGCAGCTGGGGGTCGGGGCCGGGGGGCGACAGCCTTGACGTGCAGATGTTCGGGGCCGATGCGCAAACCCTGAAAGCCGCGGCAGAGGCGTTCAAGGCCGAACTGGCGCCGTTCCCTGAAATCAGCGGTCTGGAAGACAGCCTTGCCTATGACAAGGAAGAACTGCTGCTGGAACTGACCCCGCAAGGCGAGGCGCTGGGCCTGAGCATCGACGCGCTGGGCGCTGTGCTGCGCAATCGCATCGCGGGGATCGAGGCGGCGAGTTACCCCGACGGGGTGCGGTCTGCCACGATCCGCGTGCAACTGCCCGATGGTGAACTGTCTTCGGATTTTCTGGAACGCACCCAGATCCGCACGGGGGACGGGATTTATGTGCCGCTGGGCGATGTCGTGACGGTGCAGACCCGCACCGGGTTCGGCACGGTCCTGCGGGAAAATGGCGTGCCGCTGATTTCTGTCTCGGGGGATCTGTCCGATGACGACGCCGACCGGGCCGCCGAATTGCAGCAGATCATCGACCAGACCATTCTGCCCGACATCGCCGAACGCTTTGGCGTGCAGACCAATCTCGCGGGTCTGTCAGAACAGGAAGGTGCATTCCTGTCGGACGCGCGCACGGCCCTGATCCTTGTGCTGGCGGGCATCTATCTGAGCCTGTCATGGATTTTCAGCAGCTGGACGCGACCGCTGGTCGTCATGGCGATCATCCCCTTCGGCCTGATCGGGACCATATACGGCCACAACGCATGGGGCATCCCGATGAGCCTGTTCACCGTGGTCGGGGTCATCGGCATGGTGGGGATCATCATCAACGATTCCATCGTGCTGGTCACAACCATCGACGAATACGCCAAGGACCGCGGGTTGGTGCCTGCGATCATCGACGGTGCGGCCAATCGCCTGCGTCCCGTGTTGCTGACGACCCTGACCACGGTGCTGGGATTGTCGCCGCTTCTGTTCGAAGGATCGACACAGGCAGAGTTTCTGAAACCCACCGTCATCACGCTGGTCTATGGGTTGGGCTTTGGCATGGTGCTGGTGTTGCTGGTCGTCCCGTCGCTGATCGCGATGCAGGCCGATGTCGCGCGCCAGATCACGGCGGCGCGCCGGGCGCTGCGCAGCCGCAAACGCGAGATGTGGATGCCTGCGGCCCTTGGTGCTGCGGCAACCGTAGCGCTGATCGCGGCGACGCTGGTTCCGGTCGTGTTGACCGGCACGGGCTGGCCTTTGCTGATCACCGTGCTGCCGGTGCTGGCGGGGGGCATGGGGCCTGCGGTGGCGGTATTCGTGCTTGGTCTGGCTGTGGTGTTGCTGGCGCTTTACATCGTCACAGCCCTGACACTGGGCCTGCGCCGGCGACCCATGGCCTGACCCCGCAACGCTGGGCTGCGTGGCAAAAGGTCAGGGGTGGCGCTTCAGCCTGCGGTGCAACCGCGCACGTCGATGGCGCGGTTTTGTCCCAGCAGGGTAAAGCGCACCTGACTGCGATCAAAGGCAAAGGGTTCCCCCGCACCGCGAATCATGTCCGCGCGGGCCGTGACCGTATCGCCCCGGCGGTCGATCTGCGGTTCGGACACCCAGATCCGGTTGTCGCCGGTTTCAATGACCAGCTCTTCCTTGCCGCCGGTGGCGGGAAGGGTCAGCACCGCGTCCAGCCGCAGACCCTTTGGCGTCGGCGTGACGCGGCAGGTCGCATGCCCACCCGCTTGCGGCTGATCCAGCAAGGCACCGACGATGACGGGGTTGCGCGGCCCGTCGACCAGGGGCGCATCAAAATGCAGTTGCGCGGGAATGCAGATGTCATGGCACACGCCGATATCCAGCGTGCCGGACAGGCGCAGCGGGGCTGATCCCGTCACCTCGATCGGCAGAACAAGGCTGTCATGGTAACCGATCGACCGCATCCCGTTGTCGTCAAACACATCGGGCGTTGGCCAGTGGAACTGCACCTTGTCCACCCCGCCGCCGTGGATCGTGATCATCGGCGGGATGCCCGCGTCGCCGGGGGCGCGCCAGTAGGTTTTCCACCCCGGGGCCAGTGTCAGGTGCAGCGCCGCCATCTGGGTGCCGTCGGGCGTCACCCAGCCGGGCAGGACGGTCACGCGGGCGACAGGATCGCCCTGCGCTGCGGCAGTGGTGGTCATCAGGCTGGCGCAAAGGACGAACATGGATTTCATGCTGCCTTTCCTGCGCAAAAGTCACCGGGATGAAAAGTCACGTTCCAGCGATTTTCCGTGTCCGTGATCCGCTTGCACCCGCAGGTGCATAGGCGCATCATCACCCGATGGACCAAATAAACAACCTGCGCGGCAAACTTTTGATCGCGATGCCCGACATGGGCGATCCCCGTTTTGCGGGCGCTGTCATCTATGTCTGCGCCCATTCCGATGACGGCACCATGGGTCTGATCGTGAACCGACCGAAACAGGACGCAAATTTCGACCAGCTGCTGGATCAGATGGACATCACCCGCAGCCCCGGCTGTCGGGATATCCGTGTGCAGATCGGCGGCCCGGTGGAACGGTCGCGCGGTTTCGTGCTGCATTCACTGGATTACCGGTCGGACGTGGCGACGATGGATGTGGCGGATGGCATCGGCATGACCGCCACCCGCGACGTGCTGGAAGC
>JBBREW010000030.1:0-13386 GCA_038225335.1 Rhodobacterales bacterium | reverse complement strand
GGTCCTGCGGGCTGGCCCCCGTCAAAGCTGCGGCACAGACCTAGAGCACGGCACCGATCTGCCACGGCACGAACTCTGCCCCGCCAAACCCAAGCTCTTCGCTTTTGGTGCGGGTGCCGCTGGCGGTGGCGATCAGGGCCTCGAAAATCTCTGACCCTTTGTCGGCCAGTATCCGCCCCGTGGCGATGTCACCGCAGTTGATGTCCATATCCTCGCCCATGCGGTCAAAAAGATCGCTGTTCGACGCGATCTTCAGGCAGGGGGTGGGCATGTAACCCGACACCGACCCCCGCCCCGTGGTAAAGGCGATCAAGGTCGCACCCGACGCGATCTGCCCGGTGACCGAACAGGGGTCATAGCCGGGACTGTCCATGAAGACGAACCCCGGTGTCGTGATCGGCGCGGCATAGTCATACACGGCCGACAGCGGTGCCTGACCGCTTTTGGACACAGCGCCGAGCGATTTTTCAAGGATCGTCGTCAGCCCGCCCCGCTTGTTGCCGGGGCTGGGGTTGTTGTCCAGTTGCGCGCCGTTGTGGGCGGCATAGGCTTCCCACCATGCCACCTTGTCGATCAGCGCCTGTCCGACCGCATCGGTCACGGCGCGGGCGGTCAGCAGATGTTCCGCGCCATATATTTCAGAGGTTTCCGACAGGATCGACGTGCCCCCATGCTGCACCAGCAGATCAGAGGCCACCCCCAGTGCGGGGTTTGCGGTAAAACCGGAATAGCCGTCGGACCCCCCGCATTGCATCCCCAGCATCAGGTGCGACACGGGCGCAGGCGCGCGTCGGGCGCGGTTGGCAAGGTCCGCAAGCCCGGCTACGGCCGCCATGCCTTTTTCAATGGTGCGGCGGGTGCCGCCGGTCTGCTGGATGGTCATGTATTGCAGCGGCCCATCCGCGGTGATCGGTGTGCGGCCGACCAGATCGGCCAGTTGCAGCACCTCGCACCCCAGACCGACCAGCAGGATACCGCCAAAGTTCGGGTGCCGCGCATAGCCCGCCAGCGTGCGCAGCAGGATGTCGTATCCTTCGCCCGCCTGCGCCATGCCGCAGCCGCTGCCGTGCACGATCGGCACGATGCCGTCGACGTTCGGATAGGCGTCCAGCAGGCCCGACTTTTCCACCGCCTCGACGATGAACCGGGCGACGGACCCCGAACAATTTACCGATGTCAGAACGCCGATGTAATTGCGGGTCCCGACCCGGCCATCCGCCCGGTGATAGCCGTCGAATGTGCGCGGCTGATCCGGCGCAGGCAGGGGCGCGACGCGGCTGGCAAAGGCGTGATCGACGCGCTGGCTGGACATGGCAAGGTTATGGCTGTGCACATGCTGGCCCGCGGCGATGGGCTGGCTGGCGCGCCCGATGATCTGCCCATAGCGCAGAACGGCATCACCCATGGCCATGGCGCGCAAGGCGACCTTGTGGGACGCGGGCACGGGTTCGGTGGCGATGCTGCCGTCACCCGGCGCAAGGGCGGTCAGGGCAATGGCGACGGTGTCGGCCTGATGCAACTGCAGGATGTCGGACATAAAGCTGACCTTTGCGGGTAAAACAAACCGGTGCCGCGCGGCTTTTGGCCCACCCGGCCCGCCTTGTGTGCGGTCTGCCGTCCCCAGCGTCAACCGGGCTGCGTTAACGGGGGGGCGTCAACCGGGCCGCATCGCGCGGTGTGCCGCCCTGCTGTGCCGGTTGGCGGGCCTGCCGGGGCAGAGCCGCCAACCGAAAGCTGCGATCAGAACAGGGTTGCCAGATCCTCTGCCTTGAAATCACGCAAGGCATCCATGCGGTCGTCGCGGACCTTGGCCACCCATTCAGGATCGGACAGCAACGCGCGCCCCACGGCGATCAGATCGAATTCGTCGCGTTCCATCCGCGTCAGCAGACGGTCGAGCGGCGTGCGCTGCGACCCCTGACCGGCAAAGGCGCCGCCGAAATCGGAATCCAGCCCGACAGACCCCACGCTGATCGTCGCCGCATTGGTCAGTTTTTTCGCCCATCCGGCAAAGTTCAGACCCTCTGCCCCGTCGATGTCCGGAAACTCCGGTTCCCAGAACCGCCGTTGGGAACAGTGCAGGATGTCCACACCGGCTGCGACCAGCGGGGCAAGCCAGTCCGTCATCTCCTCTGGTGTGGTGGCAAGCCGCGCCTTGTAGTCTTGCTGTTTCCACTGGCTGACCCGCAGGATCAGGGGGAAATCGGGACCGACGGCGGCCCTGATGGCAGCCACGATTTCGGCGGCAAAGCGGGATCTGTCCTTGATCGTCGGCCCACCCCATGCGTCGTCGCGCAGGTTCGTGCCGGACCAGAAGAACTGGTCGATCAGATAGCCGTGCGCGCCGTGCACCTCGACCGCGTCAAAGCCCGCATCACGGGCGGCCACGGCGGCCTTGGCAAAGGCGGCGATGGTGTCGGCGATATCCGCATCCGTCATGGCGCGGCCTCGTTGCTGGCCCGGACCAATCAGGCCAGAGGGGCTTTCGACCTCTGCCGCGGGTTCCCAGTCGCTGCTGCGGGTCGATCCGGTGTGCCAGATCTGCGGCGCGATGCGCCCGCCTGCATCGTGGACGGCGCGGGCCACATCGGTCCAGCCTGCCAGTGCGGCGTCACCGTGAAAGAACGGGATGCCCGGCAGGTTGCGCGACGCGGGACGGTCGATCACCGTGCCTTCGGTCAGGATAAGCCCCACATCCGCCGCTGCCCTTTTTTGGTAATACCGTCTCTGCGCTGCGCCCGGGATGCCTTGCGGCGCCATGCCGCGGGTCATCGGGGCCATGACGATGCGGTTGGGCAAGGTCAGACCTTTCAGCTGGAAAGGGCGGAACAGGGTGTCGGGCGTCATGTGTCGTGTCCTTGAAGTGTATGTCAGGTCTTGCGACAGATAAGCATCCAGGGCCGGGGTTCCAGTCACCGGACCCTGATCGGCGCAGTGACCCTGCGGCAGCGGGGCCGGACCCCTACAGGGAATGACACAGGGCTGCGTCATCGCGATGGATCGCCGGGCGATCCGCGTGTTAGGTATGGGCGGACCGCCCCGCAAGGACCGCTGCGCCATGACAAAAACCCACGTCGGACAACAGGATACGCCCTGCAAACGCCGCCCCGTGACCCGCAGACGCGGCGCATGACGCAACCCGTCACGCAACGCCGGACGCGCCTGTTGCTGCTGGCGGCCGTGGCGGGTCTGCTGGCGCTGGGTGCTGCGGTGTTGCTGGTGCGGCAGCAAGACGGGCTGACCGTCGTGCATACGCAGCTTGCCGGATTGCCCGCGACCCTGTGGCAACCCGCAGCGGGGGGCGACGGATCGCTGGTCGTGGTGGCGCATGGCTATGCCGGGTCGCGTCAGATGATGCGCAGCACGGCGATCACGCTGGCCCGCGCCGGGCATACCGTCGTGACGTTCGATTTTTACGGCCATGGCCGCAACCCGCTGCCGATGGATGCGGATATCACCACGCTGAACGGGGCCACGGCGCAGCTTGTGGCGCAGACGGTGGCGGTGACCCGGGCGGCACTGACCTTGCCTGACGTCGGACCTTTGATCGGGCTGGTGGGCCATTCGATGGCCACGGACATCGTCATCCGCACTGCCGCCGTGCTGGAGGCTGATGGCGACGACGAGGTGGCGGTTGCACCCGCCATCGTCGCGATTTCGATGTATTCCGATGCGGTGACACCCCGTTTTCCGGCGCGTCTGCTGATCATATCGGGGGCACAGGAAGGGCGGCTGCGCGATGTGGCCCTTGACCGGCTGCACCAGATTGATCCTGCCGCGACCGAAGGACAGACGGTCGTGGCAGGCGATGTGGCGCGGCTGGTCATTGCCGCCCCGCGGGTCGGGCATGTTGGCGTGCTGTACAGTCAGACGACCTTGCTGGCGCTGCGCGACTGGATCGGGGCGGTGCAGGGGCAGACAACACAGGTCGCCGCACCCCCCCATCAGGCAACCTTGATCGCTGTGATGCTGGGCGCAGTGCTGGCGATGATCTGGCCTTTGGCCGCGGTGCTGGGTCCGGTCAGGCCCGTGGCCCGGCTGCCGTGGTGGCCGATCATCGCAGGGATCGCCTTGCCGGTGGTGCCTGCGATCGCGGCAGCGGTTCTGATCCCCGGTGGCGCGCTGGGCCTGACGGCCTTTGGCGGGCTGGCCGCGTTTTTCGTGGTCTGGGGCGGGGTGCAGCTGGTTGTGCTGCATCAGGCCGGGCTGCGCCTTGGGCGCATTGATCTGCGCGGGCTGGCGCTGTTGCTGGTCTGGGGGGGGGCGCTGTTTGCCGTGGCACTGGACTGGGCCGGGGCCGCATTCATGCCGACGGGGCCGCGCATGACGGTCATGGCGATCCTGCTGCTGGGAACGGTGCCGTTCTGTCTTGCCGATGCGATGCTGACCCGGCGCGTGGGGCTGGTGTTGCGCATCATCGCGCGGGCGGTGCCACTGGCGGGGTTGCTGGGGGCCATGGTGCTGGCACCACAGCTGGGGATCGCCTTTACCGTCTTGCCGGTCATGGTGCTGTTCTGGCTGGTTTATGGTCTGGCAGGCGGCCTGATTGCCGCCCGCACCAGCCCCACGACAGCCGGTCTGGCTTGGGGCATCAGTCTGGCCTGGGCGATTGCGGCCAGCACCCCGTTGATCGCGGCCTGACGGACCGGGACGCCGTGGTTAACCCTACGTCATGGGGGTGACCCACGGTATGATTGTGTGACTGCAGCCTTGACGTGCGCTGCGCGATATTGTCGGGTTAGACATCATAAGAAACGTCCCAACAGTGAAAAGAGTAACTCATGTCGTTTACACGCACCCTTACCGCGGGTTTGTTGATGACCACGCTTGGCGTGGCCGCACAGGCACAATCGCTGGTCTACTGTTCCGAAGGCTCCCCCGAAGGTTTCGACCCCGCGCTTTACACCGCAGGGACCACCTTTGATGCGTCCAGCCACCCGATCTATAACCGACTGACGGAATTCCGCGTCGGCACGACCGAAGTGATTCCCGGTCTTGCCGAAAGCTGGGAGGTGTCAGAGGACGGCATGACCGTCACCTTCAACCTGCGTCAGGGTGTGCAGTTTCACGCCAACGACCAGTTCACGCCGACCCGCGATTTCAACGCCGATGACGTGATCCACAGCTTTGACCGTCAGGGCAATCCGGAAAACGCCTATAACAGCTATTCCGGCGGCACGTGGGAATACTATGCGTCCATGTCGATGCCCGATCTGGTCGAAAGCATCGAAAAGGTTGACGATTACACCGTCGTGTTCAACCTGACCCGGCCAGAGGCCCCTTTCCTTGCCAACATGGCGATGGATTTCGCGTCGATCGTGTCGGCGGAATATTCGGATGCGATGATGGAAGCAGGCACACCTGAAATGGTGAACCAAGCGCCGATCGGCACCGGACCCTTTGCGTTCCAAGCCTATCAGAAAGACGCCGTCATCCGCTATTTGCGCAATGACAACTATTGGGGCGATGCCGCCCGCGTCGAAAGCCTGATCTTTGCGATCACGCCTGACGCCTCTGTCCGCTATCAAAAGGTGCAGGCCGGCGAATGCCATCTCATGGCCTATCCGAACCCCGCGGATGTGGCCGCGATGCAGGACAGCGACGAAGTTGTCGTGATGGAACAGGAAGGCCTGAATGTCGGCTATCTGGCCTACAACACGATGGTTGCACCCTTTGACAACGCCAATGTCCGCAAGGCGCTGAATATGGCCATCGACAAGCAGGCGATCATCGACGTGGTGTTCCAGGGGTCAGGCGAGATTGCCAAGAACCCGCTGCCGCCGACGATGTGGTCCTATAACGAAGCAATCGAGGATGATTCGTATGATCCCGAAGCCGCCCGCGCCATGCTGGAGGCCGAAGGCGTCACCGATCTGTCGATGAAGATCTGGGCGATGCCGGTGCAGCGTCCCTACAACCCGAACGCACGCCGCATGGCCGAACTGATGCAGGACGACATGGCACAGATCGGTGTGGACGTGGAAATCGTGTCCTATGAGTGGGGCGAGTATCTGGAACGGTCCAAGGCTGCTGACCGTGACGGTGCCGTGCTGCTGGGCTGGACAGGGGACAACGGTGATCCCGACAACTTCCTTGCGGTCCTGCTGGGCTGCGATGCGGTCGGCAATTCGAACCGCGCCAACTGGTGCAACGACGAATTCGATGCGTTGGTTCAGGAAGCAAAGGTTCTGCCGACGCAGGAAGAACGCGCGCCGATCTATGAAGAAGCGCAGCAGGTGTTCAAGGATCAGGCACCCTGGGCCACCATCGCCCATTCGGTCGTCTACATGACGATGCGGCCAGAAGTGGACGGCTATGTCGTGCATCCGCTGGGTGGTCACATCTTTAACGCCGTCGGCCTGACCGAGTAAGCGTTCACGATCCCCGGGGGGGCGGTGCGTTGCGCGCTGCCCCCCTTTTTCTATTCCAGAACCGGACCTTGTTTGTGTTATCCCCCCGTTCCGACCACACGACCGACCACTTGACCGACCGCCTTGCGGCCTATGCGGGCGTTGCCGCCGAAGCGGGGCTGGATGCGGTGGCGCTGGTGCCCGGTCCGAATTTCACCCGCGCCGTGCAACACGGTTTCATGAGCCATGAGCGTCCGTTCCTGCTGGTCGTGCGGGCGGATGGACGCGCGGCGGCGCTGGTGCCGAACCTTGAACTGGGCAGCTGGAATCTGGTCGGGTTTGACGGCGCGGTTTTCGACTGGCGCGATCAGGACGGATACGAGGCGGCCTTTGCCGCGCTGACGGACCATCTGGCGATCCGGTCGCTGGGCGTCGAAGGTCAGGTGATGCGCGTCTTTGTGCATCATGCCCTGCTGACAGCCCAACCCGATCTGCGCATCGTGGATGCGGAGCGGGCGATTTCGGGTCTGCGCATGGTCAAGTCGGACAGCGATGTGGCGGCCCTGCGCGCCGCGATTGGCCTGTCGGAACGCGCGCTGCACGCAACGCTGGCCACTGTCCGGCTGGGGCAGACGGAAAAACAGATCGAACAGGCGCTGGTGCAGGCTCTTTTCGCGGCGGGGGCGGATGATCTTTCGTTCAGCCCCATCGTGGCGGCAGGCGACGGGTCGGCGCTGCCGCATGGCAAGGCCCGCAGCGATTATGCGGTCAAGGCAGGGGATGCCCTGCTGATTGATTTCGGCGCACGCAAGGACGGGTTCTGCGCGGATATCACGCGCACCGTGTTTCTGGGCCATGCCACCGACGAAGGCCGCGCCGTTTATGACGCCGTGCTGCAGGCCAATCTGGCCGGACTGGCGGTTACCCGGGCGGGCGTCACGGCCCACGCCATCGACGACGCCGTCATTTCCGTGCTGGAGGCTGCACCCTTTGCCGACCGCATCCGCACCAAGACCGGGCACGGTCTGGGCCGAGAGGTCCACGAGGCACCCTATATCATGCGCGGCAATCACATGGTCTTGCCCGCGGGGACGGTCTATACAAACGAACCGGGCCTGTACGAGATCGGCAATTTCGGTGTGCGCATCGAGGATGTGGTTCTGATCACGGCGGACGGGTATGACTGCCTGACGCAGTTTCCAAAGGAGCTGATGGTGTTGCCATGCTGAATTTCGTTCTCAGCCGTTTGTTGACCTTTGTGCCGACATTCATCGGGGTCACGCTGATCTCATTCAGCTTTATCCGCGCCTTGCCGGGCGACCCCATCGTCGTCATGGCCGGAGAGCGCGGTCTGTCCGAAGAACGCTATGCGGAACTGGCGATCCAGTATGGGTTCGACCGTCCGATCTATGTCCAGTTCTGGGAATACCTTACCGGGGTGCTGCAAGGCGACCTTGGCACGTCGTTTGTCACCAAACGCCCGGTCTGGGACGAATTCTTTGCCCTGTTCCCCGCCACGCTGGAATTGTCGACCTGTGCGATGATCTTTGCGCTGGTGCTTGGTCTGCCTGCCGGGATCATCGCGGCGGTGAACAGGGGCAAGTTTTTCGACCGCGCCCTGATGTCCACCGCACTTGTCGGCTATTCGATGCCGATTTTCTGGTGGGCCCTGCTGCTGATCATCGTCTTTTCCGGCAATCTGGGCTGGACGCCCGTGTCGGGGCGGATTGATCTGATCTATTATTTCCCCAACGCCACCGGGTTCATGCTGATCGACAGCGTGGCATCGGGGCAGAACGGGGCGTTCACCTCTGCCGTGCGGCACCTGATCCTGCCGACCATCGTGCTGGGCACGATCCCGCTGGCGGTCATCGCGCGGCAGACCCGGTCTGCCATGCTTGAAGTGCTGGGCGAGGATTACATCCGCACCGCCCGCGCCAAGGGCATGTCACCGGGCCGCATCAACGGCGTCCACGCCCTGCGCAACGCGATGATCCCCGTCGTGACCGTGATCGGACTGTCGGTCGGCACCCTGCTGGCCGGGGCCATCCTGACAGAGACGATCTTCAGCTGGCCGGGCATCGGCAAGTGGATGGTGGACAGCATTTTCCGCCGCGATTACCCGGTGGTGCAGGGCGGTCTGCTGCTGATCGCGGTCATGGTGATGATCGTGAACCTGACCGT
Organism: Rhodobacterales bacterium; assembly: GCA_038225335.1. Classification (GTDB taxonomy): domain Bacteria; phylum Pseudomonadota; class Alphaproteobacteria; order Rhodobacterales; family Rhodobacteraceae; genus Loktanella. The sequence continues at coordinate 4,852 of JBBREW010000030.1, read as the reverse complement.
CGACATGCTGTACGGCGTCATCAATCCCAAGATCAGAAAGCGCTGACATGGCCGACGCAACACCGTCCCCCACCGTGTCGCCCACGCCCCCGGCCACCCACGTCCGCCCCGGACGGTGGAGCGAGTTCTGGTTCTATTTCCGCGAGAACCGCGGTGCGGTCATCGGGCTTTGGATTTTCGGGCTGTTTGCCTTTCTGGCGTTGTTCGGCCCGTGGATTGCGCCGCACGGCGCCACGCAGCAATTCCGCAATTTCGCGCTGGTCCCGCCCGTCTGGCAAGAGGGGGGGAGCTGGCAGTTCATCCTTGGCACCGATCCGCTGGGCCGGGACATGCTGTCGCGGCTGATCGTCGGCGCGCGGTTTTCGTTCTTTGTCGGTATCGTTGTCGTGACCGTTGCCGCCACCGGGGGCATCCTGATCGGGCTGATCGCAGGCTTCGCGCCGAAATGGCTGGACAGCATCATCATGCGGATCATGGACATCATTCTGGCCTTCCCGTCGCTGCTGCTGGCGCTGGTGCTGGTGGCGATCCTTGGGCCGTCGCTGGTCAATGCGATGATCGCCATCGCGATCGTGCTGCAACCGCATTACGTCCGTCTGACCCGCGCCAGCGTGCTGTCGGAACGGCAAAAGGACTATGTCACCTCTGCCCGCGTGGCGGGAGCCGGGCTGTGGCGGCTGATGTTCGTGACCGTGCTGCCCAACTGTCTGGCCCCCATCATCGTGCAGGCGGCGCTGTCGTTTTCGACCGCCATCCTTGACGCGGCGGCCCTGGGATTTCTGGGCATGGGGGCGCAACCGCCCACGCCTGAATGGGGGACCATGCTGGCAGAGGCCCGCGAATTCATCCTGCGGGCGTGGTGGGTGGTGACCTTTCCGGGGCTTGCGATCCTGATCACCGTTCTGGCGATCAACCTGATGGGTGACGGGCTGCGCGACGCGCTCGATCCGAAACTGAAACGGAGCTGACCGCATGGCCTTGCTGCGCATCCGCAATCTGACCGTCGATTTCGCAACCGCATCCGGTGCCTTCCGCGCCGTGGACGGCGTCGATCAGGACATCGCCAAAGGCGAAATTCTGGCCATCGTGGGCGAAAGCGGGTCGGGTAAATCCGTGTCGATGCTGGCGGTCATGGGCCTGCTGCCCTGGACCGCGCAGATCACCGCCGACGAAATCACCTTTGACGGACAGGACTTGTTGAACATCGACAACCGCGCCCGCCGCCGGATCGTGGGCAAGGATCTGGCGATGATCTTTCAGGAACCGATGTCATCGCTCAATCCCTGTTTCACCGTGGGCTGGCAGATCAAGGAGGCGTTGCGGTTCCATCTGCGCCTTGACCGTCGCGCGCGCCACGCCCGCGCCATCGAATTGTTCGAGCAGGTCGGCATCCCGGACCCGGAAAAGCGGCTGTCGGCCTTTCCGCATCAGCTGTCCGGTGGCATGAACCAGCGGGTCATGATTGCCATGGCCATCGCCTGCAAACCCAAGCTGCTGATTGCCGATGAACCGACCACCGCCCTTGATGTGACCATTCAGGCGCAGATCCTGGACCTGCTGGCCAGCCTGCGGCAGGAAACCGGGATGGGTCTGGTCCTGATCACCCATGACATGGGCGTCGTCGCTGAAACCGCCGAACGGGTCAGCGTGCAATATGCGGGCCAAAAGGTCGAAGAGCAGCCCGTCGCGGATCTGTTCCATGCGCCGCATCACCCCTATACGGCGGCCTTGCTGGACGCGCTGCCGGAACGGGCCACAACGCGGCTGCTGCCGACAATCCCCGGGGTTGTGCCGGGGCAGTTCGACCGCCCGCAAGGCTGCCTGTTTTCGCCGCGCTGCAAATTTGCGGATGCCCGGTGCAAGGCGACACCGCCCCCTCCGCTGGGGCCCGATCTGGGGTTTGCCCGTTGCTTTTATCCTTTGAACACCGCCGACAGGATCGCATCATGACCGACGCCCCCTTGCACCCTGATACGGTGCTGCCGGCCCCGGTCATGCAGGCAACCGATCTGGAACGTCATTATGAAGTGTCGGGTGGGTTTCTGCGCAAACCGCGCGTGCTCAAGGCCGTTGCGGGTCTGGATTTCAGCCTGATCCCCGGTCAGACGCTGGCGGTTGTGGGCGAAAGCGGCTGTGGTAAATCCACCCTTGCCCGCATGGTTGCCATGATAGAGGAACCGACCGCAGGCGCGCTGACGCTGGACGCCAGACCCGTGTTGCCCGCCGACTGGGCCGACCTGCGCCAGTCCGTCCAGATCGTGTTTCAGGACCCCTATGGATCGCTGAACCCGCGCCAGCGCATCGGGGCGATCCTGATGGAACCACTGGTCATCAATACAAAGCTGACCAAGGCAAAGCGCGAGGCGAAAGCCCGCGAGATGCTGCAACTGGTCGGTCTGCGTCCCGAACATTTCGACCGCTACCCGCATATGTTTTCCGGCGGCCAGCGACAGCGGATCGCGATTGCCCGCGCGCTGATGCTGGACCCCAAGGTGCTGGTGCTGGATGAACCTGTGTCGGCGCTGGATGTGTCGATCCAGAGTGCGATCCTGAACCTGCTGCTGGAATTGCAGGACCGGTTGAAGCTGGCCTATCTGTTCATCAGCCACGACCTTGGCGTCGTGCGGCACGTCGCGGACGATGTGATCGTGATGTATCTGGGCCGCGCGGTGGAACGTGCGCCAAAGGCCGATCTGTTCGCAACCCCGCATCATCCCTACACCGTGGCCTTGCTGTCGGCCACGCCGCAGGCCGATCCGGGCAAGGCCAAGCACCGGATCAAGCTGACGGGTGAATTGCCGTCGCCGCTGTCCGTGCCGCAGGGCTGCGCCTTTGCTCCGCGCTGCTGGAAGGCGCAGGACAAATGCCGGGCGGAACGTCCGGAACTGGGCCCCGGCGCGCATGCGGCCGCCTGCTTTTTCCCCGAAAACGCCGCGTGACCCAAGGCAGCCCCGTGGGGCTGCGGGCGGGCATATGATACTGGTTTGAGGTTCGCGCGATTGCGCGGGTGCGGTGCGTTTTCCCGCCTGACAGAGGGAACGATCCGCCGCCCCTGCGGGTTGGCCGGACATGCGTGTGCAACCTCCGCGTTGCCGGTTCTGCGTTGAACACCTGTCCTTGCACCAACAGCGAAAGCCAGTCCCATCATGGATCAAGACATGCCATCCCGCCCGCCCACGGCTGACACCCAGTCAAATGATGACCAGACACCCCGCGACCGGAACCCCGGCACCGGCGGCGAGACGCAGCAGCGGCCCACCGGCAGCGAACCCCGCCTGACGACCGCGCAGGGCATCCCGGTGTCCGACAACCAGAACACGCTGAAGGCCGGACCGCGCGGGCCGTCCCTGCTGGAAGATTTCCATTACCGCGAGAAGATCTTTCATTTCGACCACGAACGGATTCCCGAACGCGTGGTCCACGCGCGCGGATACGGCGCGCATGGCTATTTCGAGGTGACTGATGCCATACCGGACCTGACCGCCGCCCATCTGTTCGGTGAAAAAGGCCGCCGTGTGCCTGTCTTTGCCCGGTTTTCGACCGTTGCAGGCAACAAGGGATCGCCCGATCTGGCGCGTGACGTGCGCGGCTTTGCGGTGAAATTCTATACCGAGGATGGCAACTGGGATCTGGTTGGCAACAACATTCCGGTGTTCTTCATTCAGGACGCGATCAAGTTTCCGGACCTGATCCACGCCGCCAAGGAAGAACCGGATCGGGGTTTCCCGCAGGCGCAGACGGCGCACGACAATTTCTGGGATTTCATGTCCCTGATGCCCGAAGCGATGCACATGGTCATGTGGATCATGTCCGACCGTGCGATCCCCCGGTCGCTGCGCACGATGGAAGGTTTCGGCGTGCACACGTTCCGTTTCGTGAATGACGCGGGCGAGGGCACATTCGTCAAATTCCACTGGAAACCAAAGGCCGGTTTGCAGTCGGTGACGTGGGACGAAGCGGTGAAGATCAACGGCGCTGACCCGGATTTCCACCGCCGCGATCTGTGGGACGCCATCGGGAAGGGCGATTTCCCGGAATGGGAACTGGGTGTGCAGATTTTCGATGACGCCTTTGCCGACAGCTTTCCCTTCGACATTCTGGACGCCACAAAGCTGATCCCCGAAGAAGACGTGCCCGTGCGGATCATCGGCCGGATGGTGCTGGACCGGACGGTTGACAACGTCTTTGCCGAAATCGAACAGGTGGCGTTCTGCACCCAGAATATCGTGCCGGGCATCGACTTTACCAACGATCCACTGCTGCAAGGCCGGAATTTTTCCTATCTGGATACGCAGATCAAACGTCTGGGCGGGCCGAACTTTACGCATATCCCGATCAATGCGCCGCGTTGCCCGATGCACCACTTTCAATCGGACGGCCATATGGCCATGCAGAACCCCAAGGGGCGCGCCAACTATGAACCGAACGGCTGGACCAAGGGCGGCCCCCGCGCCGATCCAAAGGCCGGTTTCCGGTCCTTTCCCGAGGAAATCAACGGTGAAAAGCGGCGGGTGCGGTCCGAAAGTTTTGCCGATCACTACAGTCAGGCCCGGCAGTTCTATGTCAGCCAGACCCCGGTCGAACAGGACCACATGGCCGACGCCCTGATTTTTGAATTGTCAAAGGTTGAAACCATGGCGGTGCGCGAACGGATGGTGGCCCATTTGCCCAACATCGATGCCGGGTTGGCAGAGAAGGTGGCAGAGGGGCTGGGTCTGGACGGCGTGCCACAGGCACACGCCCCGGCCGCGCAGCCGATCACGGATCTGCATCCGTCGGATGCCCTGTCGATCCTGAAAAACGGACCTGACAGTTTTGCCGGGCGCAAGATGGGCATTCTGGTGTCGGACGG
>JBBREW010000029.1:0-13431 GCA_038225335.1 Rhodobacterales bacterium | reverse complement strand
CGACCGGCAGCATCAGCACCGTGGCGATCAAGAGCCCGGTCATAAAGACATAAACGGTATCGTCGCCCGACTGGAACAGCGACGGGCCGACGCGGATGCCCTGCACCATCAGCGCACCCATGATCACCGCATCGGGCGGTGTGCCGGGAATCCCCAGCACCAGCGTCGGAATAAATCCGCCACCCACGGTCGCGTTATTGGCGCTTTCCGTCGCCAGCAGACCGGCGGGTTCGCCTTTGCCGAAGTTGGCGGAATTTTTCGAGACTCGGCGCGCCTCGGAATAAGAGATCAGCGAAGCGATCGAGCCGCCCGCGCCCGGCAGGATGCCGACCAATGTGCCGATCAGCGACGACCGGATCAGGTTGAACCAGTTCTTCAGCGAAATCCCGATCGCCTCGAACAGGCGGAAACCCCGCGCCTCGCCGGGGTCAAGATGCTGGTCGGGGGTGGAAACCATGGCGATCAGCACAGGAATGCAGTAAAGCCCAATTAGCGCCGCGATGATGTCGATCCCGCCCAGCATCGACGAGGCCCCGCCCGTGAACCGCACATCACCGCCAATCACGGCAACGCCGATCATCGACAGGAACAGCCCGAACATCCCGCCGATCAGCCCTTTGACCAGATTGCCCTGCGACAGCGTCGCGATCAGCGTCAGGCCAAGGATGGCGAGCCAGAAATACTCGGTCGATTGAAAGGCCAGCGCCAGCGTGGCCAGTCTGGGTGCAAGTGTGATCAGCAGGATTGCACCGACCAGACCACCGAAAACACTGGCGATGGTTGCCAGCGTGACCGCCAGATCCCCGTCGCCGCGTTTGGCCATGGGGTAGCCGTCAAAAGTGGTGGCGATGGCACTCGGCGTGCCGGGCGTGTTCACGAGGATTGCGGCAAAGGCACCGCCATAGATCGCCCCGGTATAGATAGCCCCCAGCATGATAAGTCCGGATGCCGGGTCCATGACAAAGGTGAAGGGCACCAGAACCGCGATGGCCATGGTGGCCGACAAGCCTGGCAAGGCACCGATGATCGTGCCCGCCAGCACCCCTACCAGCGCCAAGGTCAGATTCATCGGGCTGAGCGCTTCGAAAAGAATGGTTAACGCATCGACCATTGTTCACCCCTTGGATTGAGCGCAGGTCCGCAGCAGGGCCGTCGCACAGCGACGAACCCCGTCTGCGGTCGCCGTCCAGCCTATTGCTGGAGTTGCTGGGCAATTGCCGTATAGTCTTCGGTCCGTTCCGCCATGAAGGCGTCCATCTCTGCATAGGGCACGTCGATCAGGGCGTAGCCGTCGTTTTCCATCTGCGCGCGGAATTCCGGGTCGGCGTTGATCTGACCGATGTAGTCGGACAGCTGTGTGCGGATGTCTTCGGGGGTCGAGGATGGGACAGCGATACCGCGATAGGCGCCGCCGACCATCTCGATCCCCAACTCACGGAACGTGGGGCTGTCGGGGAAAAGAGGGTGCCGTTCCTCGGTCGCGACGGCCAGAACGCGGGTCGCGTCACCTTGGCGGACGGCCACCGTGGTATAGCCCCACAGCATGTCCACCTCGCCACCGACCAGCGCCGTTTCGGTCGCACCTGTGCCGGTATAGGGAATATAGGTGATATCAGCCCCGGTTTCGTTCATGAAAACCTGATTGGCGATATGATTGGCCGAATTGGTCGCCGATCCACCTGCCGTCAGGCCGCCCGGCATCTCGGTCGCTGCATCGATTACATCCTGCACGGTCTGGAACGGACTTTCATTCGCGACCATCAGCGCGTCGGGCGTGAAATGGAACATATAGACGTTGGTGATATCCTCGGTCGCATAGCCGGGATCCTGCAGCATCGGCTGCAGCACGATATGCGGCAGGTTGGTGCCCATGATCGTCTGACCGTCACCATTGATGCCGTTCAGTCCTGCCCATGCCTGGGCCCCGCCTGCACCCGGCAGATATTGCACGATCATGTCCTGACCGGTCAGATCGCGGAACCGCGCCTGCTGATAGCGCGCGGTCACGTCGCTTTCGCCCCCGGCGTTGAACGGAATGATATAGTTCACCGGCCCGTCAGGATAGGTCTGTGCGGCCCCTGCGGTTGCCAGCATCGCAAGCCCGGCGGCGCCGATCAGGCGCCATTTTGTCGTTCCGATCATGATAGTTCCTCCCGTAAATGATTAATACTGACGCTGACCGTTGCCTGCCGCCCCCCTCCTCAAGGTGCGGCAGGCCGGCCATTGTCAGGCGCTGCGGTACAGTTTGGTCATCGAGAATTCCCGGTGACCCAAAGCCTCGGCTGCCGTCAGGCGGCCGTTGGCGGTGCGCATGACCATCTCGATCAGGCTGTCGCCCGCCTGATCAATCGTCATCTCGCGCGTCAGAACGCCGGTGACGTCCACGTCGATATGTTCGGACATCGTGCGCAGGGTGCGCGGATTGCCCGAAATCTTGATCACCGGCACAATCGGGTTGCCCACCACATTGCCCTGCCCGGTCGGGAAGGTGTGGATGACAAAACCACCCGCCGCCATCAGCGTCACGCATTCCGCCGCTGCGGACGAGCTGTCCATGAAATACAGTCCCGGCCCCTTTTCCGGCGACTCGGCCGGTCCGATCGCGTCGATATAGGTCGACGTGCGGCCAATCTTTTCAAGGTTGCCCATCGCCTTTTCCTCGATGGTTGTCAGACCGCCCAGAATGTTGCCTTTCGTCGGCTGGCTGTCGGACAGGTCGGACGTCTTGAACGCCTCGATCACATCGTCCTGATAGGCCTTCCATATCTTCATGAATTTGGCGGCGGTTTCCGGATTGGCGGCCCGGGTTTCGCAGATATGTTCCGCGCCGGTAATCTCTGAAGTCTCGCCAAAGCAGCCATAGATGCCGTGCGGCAGCAGCTTGTCATACAGATTGCCGACGGTCGGGCAGGATGACAGACCGGTGGTCGTGTCGCTTTCGCCGCATTTGGTCGAGATCCACAGATCGGCGACCGGGCAATCTTCTTTCTGAAGCTCCGTTGCCCAATGGACGTATTCCTTGGCCTTCCAGCTGGCTTGGCGGATCGTCTCGAAATCGCCCTTTTGTTCAATGGAAAAGCCTGTGACAGGCTTGCCGGTCTTGGCGATGCCATCGACGATGACCTTGGTCCATTCCGGTTCGATCCCGATCACGATGACAGCGGCGACATTGGGGTTTGCGCCGGTGCCGATGATGGTCCGGAAATGCAGATCAAGATCTTCACCGAATTGCAGACGACCATAAGCATGTGGCAAGGCCATCGTGCCCTTGACGTTGTTTGCAACCGACTCGCAGGCGGCGTTGGAAATGTCATCGACCGGCAGGATCAGGATGTGGTTGCGCACGCCGACGCGGCCATTTTCGCGACGCCATGCTTTGACGGTCGCATTGCTGAAATCAAGTGCCATGGGTTACCACCTCTTCGTCTTGCAGTTTTGCGTATGAACATGGCCGCCGACCTCGGCATCGCCGATCATCTTGCCGATGTCCTCGCCATATTTGATGACCGTGTCGCCAGCCTTCAGCTGCTTGAGCGCGACCTTGTGACCGATCGGAATGTCGGCCTTGGCCGTCAGGCGAAAGTCCGAATTATCGGCCGTGACGACGCACAGCATGTCTGTGCCTGCGGTCAAATCCTCGACGACAACAACACCGACGTTGTCCTCGCGATCATGAACCAGAAGTTGCGGAATACCCAATTGACCCTCCCTTGAGCAGCTGAATGAAATTGCCTTGGCAAGGACATATCATATATATCAACTCTTATACAAGACTTGATTTGGACGCGCTTGCGTGCGCAGCAAATGCGATGCTATTCTTAAGAAAATAAAGGATTTGCCATGGCCGCTTCTCTCTACCAGATCGTCATCGACTCGATCGTGGCGCGGATCGCGGCTGGCGATCTGTTGCCTGGAGGGATGTTGCCAAGCGAGACACAGCTGGCGCGCGACAGCGGCGTGTCCCAAGGAACAGCGCGCAAGGCCCTGATGATGCTGGAACAACACGGCATCGTGCGGCGTGAACAGGGGCGTGGCACTTTCGTGACCGCCCGAACCCCCGAATCGTCACTGTTCAACTTCTTTCGCCTGCGGCCCGCGGATGGCCACGTCGTCCAGCCCGAAGTCCTTGACGAACGGATCAGCCAGCGCAAAGCCACATCTGCCGAATACAAGACACTGCACGACGCGCCGAAAACCGTCATCGAAATCCGCCGTATCCGCAGCCTGCTGGGCAAGCCCACGGTGATCGAGACATCGGTCATTTCCGCCGATCTCTTTGCCGGGATCGAACGCCGAAGCCCGCTGCCGAGTGCGCTTTACGTCGTCTATCAACAGGCTTACGGCGTGATCATTCTGCATGCGGACGAGGCAATCAAGGCCAGCGCCGCAACGGCGGAAGAAGCCGCAGCATTGCATGTGGCGACCGGCACCCCGGTGTTGCGTGTCGAGCGGTCAGCACAGGACATTCTGGGCCGTCTGATCGAGCGCAGGCTCAGTATCTATCTGACAACCGACCTCAGCTATATGGTGCGTCTGGACTGACCGCCCCTGTCAAAGCTCCAGCACGATCTTGGCGGCATTGACCAACCCCTTGTCCAGATCGGCAAAGGCTTGCGGCCCGTCCTGAAAGGCGCGCGTTTCCACCCACGCCAACTGTCCCAATGCACCCGTTGCCAAAGCATCCAAAGCGGCGGCGAAATCATCGGGCGTATAGCAGTAGCTGCCGGTGATGGTGATTTCCTGCAAGGTGATCCGGCGGATGTCGTATCCGTCCTGACCCGGCAGCAGCCCGACATGCACGATCACCCCCCCCGGCCGCACCAGCCGTGATGCCGCCTGTCGTGTCGCCACAGCACCGACAGCGTCGATGATCAGATCGAAGGCGCCTTCGCCGGGGTCATGCGTTGCGGGGTCAAAGCAGTCGATCCCCGCCTCGTCCGCCAGCATGGCGCGCCGCCCCGGATGGGGTTCTGCCAGATGGATACTTTGCGCGCCCAGATGGCGGATGATCAGGGCCGCTGCCATTCCGATGGCACCGCCCCCTTGGATCAGCACCCTTGGGTGCGTCTGCCCCAGTCGTTCCAGCCCGATGCGCACCGCATGCCATGACACGGCGACAGGTTCGGTCAATGCGGCATCGCGCAGGCTCAGACCGTCCGGCACAGGCAGCAGGTTGCGTTCTGGAATTGTGACGTATTCGGCAAAGGCACCGGGACGGGGTGGCATGGATATGATGGCGCGGGTCGGTGACAGATGCGGGCGGCCCGCCTGTGCCGCCGGGCAATCAGGGTCCACGACCAGCGGATTAATCGCCACCCGCTCGCCCGTCCGGGGGCCGGCGGCGACCAGACCTGCCGCCTCGTGGCCCAGCACAAGCGGCGCGGGGCGGCGGTCGTCATGGCCGTGATAGGCATGCATGTCGGACCCGCAGATACCAACGGCATGGACCTTGACCAGCACCTCGCCCGGCCCCGGGTCAGGGCGGGGTTGATCGGTGACGATCATCCCGTACGGGCCGGTATAGACAAGTGCGCGCATCATATCCCTCTCCCTCATTTCGCGGTAAAGCCGCCATCGACGTGCAAGGTCTGACCGGTGATGTATCCCGCCGCGTCCGAGCACAGAAACACGGTCGCGCCGTACAGATCCTCCATCGTGCCGTTGCGCCCGATGGCCGTGCGCGCGGCATTGGCGGCGGCCAGTGCAGGGTCGTTGAACACGGGGGCGGTCAGCGGTGTCGGAAAGAAACCGGGCGCGATGGCGTTGCAGGTGATGCCCTGACCCGAATATTCCTGCGCCATGGCGCGGGTCAGTTGCACAATCCCGCCCTTGGCCGCACCGTAAGGGGCGGAATTGGCAAAAGCCCGGCTTGATTGCAGGGACGCAAGGTTCAGCACCCTGCCCCAGCCACGCTGCGCCATGCCCTTTGCCAGATGCTGCACCAGCAGGAACGGCGCACGCAGATGCAGCGCCATATGCAGGTCAAACGCCTGCGCTGTCACCTGTTCGTAAGGCTGGCGCAGGTTGACGCCCGCAGCGTTGATCAGGATATCGACACCGCCCGTCGCCGCAGCAAGCGTTTCAAGCGCGTCAGGATCGGTCAGATCGGTCGGATGCGCCGTGGCGCGCAACCCGTCCTGCCCAAGGTCGCGACAGGCCGCGTCAAGCTTGGCCTGATCGCGCGCCGCAAGGTGCAATGTTGCCCCCTGCAATCCAAGCGCCCGCGCCATTGCCAGCCCGATGCCGGAATTCCCGCCTGTCACCAGGGCGGACCGTCCTGTCAGGTCGAACAATGCGTCAAGTGCGCCCAAAATCGTCCCCTTCGCGGTCAATTTCGGATGCGGCAGCGATCAACACATCCGTTATCCGGTCGCAATCCTGCACGCGAAGGCCGAGCGGAATGCGGATGTCGCACAGCGTCGCCTGAATGGCACACGCACGCGGCACCACGCTGGCATCCGCCCCGATCCAATGCGGCGGCGAAGAGGTGTAGCCTTCAGCCAATGCCGTGCCGAACCATTTGACCATCACCCCCGCACCCCGGGCCGCAGCGACATATCGGACCATCTGCCCGGCATCCGCCCCCGGCAGGCGGAATTGCAGAGAGCTTTGAGCATAGGCTTCAGCCTGTGGCCTCTCGGCCAAGGAAAATCGCGGGTCTGCAGCCAGCCGCGCGGCCATACGGTCGTGGCTGGCATTCCAGTCGGCCACGCGACCGGCGATCAGCGGCAGTTGCGGCAGCGCCAATGCCGCAACAAGGTTGGACATGCGCAGGCTGTAATTCGCGCAGCGTGTCTTCCAGCGATCCATCACATCGTCGGGCGGCAAGGTGCCGTTTTGTGCGTATAGCATGTAACTGCCTGAATGCAGGATGGCGCGGGCTGCCAGATCAGGATCATCGGTGACCAGAATTCCACCCTCGCCCGCGTTCACATGCTTGGCAGACTGAAAACTGAAACACCCTGCAATCCCGAAGCTACCCGACGGTCGTCCGGCCCAGAATGCACCCTGTGTATGGGCGCAATCCTCGATCAGGTGCAGCCCTTCTTCAGCGCAAAGCGACGTCAAGGCGTCCATGTCACAAAGATGGCCGCGCATATGCGACAGCAGCAGATGCCGCGCGCCGCTGGCGCGGGCTTTGGCACGCAGATCATCCATGTCGATGGTCAGATTTTCCGTGATCTCGACCAGTACGGGCCGTGCACCGACATGATCCACGGCACCCGGCACCGGCCCCAGTGTAAAGGCGTTCATCAGGACCGGATCGCCGGGCTGCACCCCTGCACCTTTCAGTGCCAGAAACATGGAAGAGCCGCAGGAATTGACAGCGACGGCATAGCGCCGCCCGATCGCATCCGCAAAGGCACGTTCCAACAGGGCGACAGACGACGGTTGTGTCGGTTTCTCTGCATAGCGATGCAGCCGCCCCGAGGACAAAAGCGCCTGCACGTCTGTCAGCGCCTGTTCCGGTATGGCGGGCGGGCGCCCAAGATCAACAAGCAGGTCCATGTCGTCAGGAAACGGATTCGACCGGTGCGCCAAGGTCGAAATTATGCCCCGGGTAATACTTCGCCAACCGCGCGTCAGCGGTGCGCGCATGCGCCTCCATCCCTTCCAGCCGCGAAATGCGGGCGGTGCGGATGGCAAGTTCCTTGCTGGTCTCTCGGTCCGCCTGCTGCCACGTCAGCGGCTTGAGAAATTTATGCACCGACAGGCCCGCGGAATAGCGCGCGGCATATTTGGTAGGCAGGATGTGGTTCGGACCAGAGCATTTATCGCCGTAGGCAACGGTCGTTTCTTCTCCGATGAACAGGCTGCCGTAGTTGGTCAGGTTGGCGGTCCACCAGTCCAGATCATCGCAATGGATTTCAAGATGTTCAGAGGCGTATTCATCCGACACCTGCACCAGTTCCTCGCGCGTATCGCACAGGATCACTTCGCCGTAATCGCGCCATGCGGCATCCGCTGCTTCGCGGGCAGGTTCGGGCAGTGTGGCGATCAGTTCCGGCACGCGGGCGATGACAGCCTCGGCCAATTCCCGGTTATCGGTGAACAGCCATGCCGGGGATTCGTGCCCGTGTTCGGCCTGTCCGACAAGATCGACCGCGACAATTTCCGGGTCAGCCGTCCTGTCAGCCAGAATGCCGATCTCGGACGGGCCGGCAAAGACATCGATCCCGACTTTACCGAACAACATGCGTTTGGCTTCGGCGACAAATTTATTGCCCGGCCCGACGATCACATCGGCAGGCTTGCCGCTGAACAACCCGTAGGCCATGCTTGCGATCGCCTGCACCCCGCCCAGCGTCATGACGATATCGGCACCCGCTTCGCGCATCGCGTACAGAACGTAAGGGTGCATCGCGCCACCCCTGAACGGGGTCGAACAGGCCACCACGGTTTTCACACCTGCCGCCTTGGCCGTCGCGACCGACATGCAGGCAGACGCGATATGCGCATAGCGGCCCGTGGGCACATAACAGCCCGCCACATTGCACGGCACCCATTTCTGACCGGCCGTCAGACCGGTTGGCATCGTCATCTGAAAATCGCGGACCGAGGCGCGCTGTGCTTCGGCAAAGGTGCGCACCTGTGCCACGGCAAAGGCGATATCTTCCTTTACCTGATCGGGCACCTCTTGTGCGCGCGTGTCCATGTCTTCGCGGGAAATCAGAATGGGGCCATCCCATTTATCCAGCGCCTTGGCATAGGCGCGCACAGCATCCTCGCCTTCGGATCTGATCTTCGACAACATTTCAGCGACGACAGTCTGCGCCTGCGCGGATTCCGTTTCCGGCGTTTTGTCGGCCTTTTTGAGATACGTGATCGCCATTTTAATACCGTCATCCTTTCAGGTTGAAACCTGCCACCCCAAAAGGGTGGCAGGTCATCGTTTGCATCATTCGTTATTGGCAATCGCCCGCAGTGCAGGATCATCCATGACCATCTGCATGAAGCTTGGGTTGACGAAGTCCGCCGGGACTGGCGTCGTTTCGGTGGTCCCGACCGAAGTCATGAAATCACCGATGGCGGTCAGCCATTGATCGACATCACTTTCGCCATCCGCGCGGTCCAGAATGGCAAGCTGTTCGTCAAGATTGAAGGTCGGGCGCAAGTCGAATTCAGCGTTGATGGCTGCTTCCGAAATCTCGACTCCGCCTTCGGAATAGAAATCGACCAGATGTTCGCGGGCTTCTTCGGGGTTTTCACGGGCCCAGACCACACCGCGCAGAAAGACCGCCAACACGGCGGCAACGCGGTCCGGATGTTCTTCGGCAAATGCGGGACGCACCACAAGCGCACCCGGCACAATCGCACCAGCATCAGCGCCCGAACACAGGTAATCGCTGTCCGCACGTTCCTGCAACGTATAGGTGTTGGGCGCCCAGACGCCGGCCAGCTTGCCTTCACCCGCGATGATACCGGTCACCACCTGCGCCTGCGCCAGATTGATGTATTCCACGTCGGACTGGCTCAACCCCCATTGTTCCAGACAGGACTGGGTCGCGAAATCGACCGTTGAATTGGTGGTCAACAGAATGCGTTCGCCACGGATGCTTTCAGGGTCAGCGCGGAACCCTTCGATCGCGTCATTCGTCGCCATCAGCGCGTTGCCGCGGCTTTCATCATTCGTGACGCCGACCGTGACCAGACCGAAACGCGCAGCCCCCAGAACGGCAGGCACCGATCCCGTGCCGCCAACATCCCAGTCATTCGCCTGTGCGGCGGCAATCTGCGGCGCACCTGCGGGGAAAGTCGTAAAGCTTGGGTCAAGACCAACCTCGGCCCACCAATCGAATTCGGTGGCCAGGTAAAACGGCAGCGCCCAGTAAAGCGCAGGCTGATAGCTCAGATTGATCGGTGTCAGGTCCTGCGCCTGCACAGGTGCGCAAGTTGCGAAACTCGCGGTCGTCGCCAGTGCAAGGGCCTTGAAAGACATTTTCATGGGTCGTGCCTCCTCTGTTGTCGTCTGAAAAATTAGTGATTTTTGTTCGTCAGGCGTGTTGTGCCGCCTTTTCCTCGCGCAGGCTGCGCCAGATGTGCGTGCGCAGATGCACGAAACTTTCGAGATCCATCACATCCTCGATCTTCTCGTGACTGTCCCAGTTTTCGGCGTTGCGGATGCTGGCGATGTCCAGCACTTCCTTGATCCGCCCCGGCGCGCGCGACATGATCGCAACGCGGTCGGCCAGATAAACCGCTTCTTCCACCGCATGGGTGATGAACAGCACTGTGCGCGGGTTTTTCCGCGCCAGCCGGACCAGTTCTTCCTGCATCACAACGCGGGTCTGCGCGTCCAATGCGCCGAAAGGTTCGTCCATCAGCAGCACATCAGGGTCCAGCACATAGGCCCGCGCGATGGCGACACGCTGCTGCATCCCGCCCGACAGCTGATGCGGGAAATGTTTGGCGTAATCGGTCAGGTTCATCAGGGTCAGGATATCGGCGATGCGGCTGTCACGCTCTGCCTTGCTGACATTGAGGTTGCGCAGCCCCATTTCGATGTTGTCGTAGACCGATTTCCAAGGGAACAGCGCGAATTGCTGGAACACCACCGCGCGGTTCGGGCCGGGGCGTTTGATCGGTATGCCATCGACCGAGACAACGCCGTCGGTTGCAGGTTCGAACCCGGCCACCATGCGCAGGCAGGTTGTCTTGCCGCAGCCGGACGGGCCGACGATGGCGACAAATTCCTTGTCCCGGATTTCGAGGTTGATGTCCTCCAAGGCCCGAAAGCCGGTCTCGCGCGGCCCGAAAACCTTGCCGACACCTTTGAACGCGATCACACCCATCTCATTTTCCCTTTGTTTGCCCGCTTCAACGTTGCAGGCCATGCCTGCGCTGAATGACGCGTTCCGCCAGTCGCAACGCGCTGTCGAGCGCGAGCCCGACCAGTCCGATGGCAACCATCCCCGCCATCACCGTTGTTGTTGAAATATTCGCCTGCCCCTGCACCATCATGTAACCGACGCCGGCCGATGCGACGATCAGTTCGGCCCCGACCAGCGATTGCCAGCCCAGTCCAGCCGACACCCGCAGGCCGGATATGATCGACGGGATCGAAGATGGCAGCAGCACCTCGCGGATGATGCGGTGCGACGGCGTGCCAAGCATGTTCGCCGCCTCGATCAGGCGCGGATCAACGAATTTCGCACCACGATAGGCGTTGATCACGCAGGGCGGAAAGGCCCCCGCAAAGATGATCATGATCGGCCCGCCGATCCCTGTGCCGAACCAGAGTGCCGCAAACGGCACCCATGCAATCGGCGCGACAAAGCGCAGCGCATCGAAGAGGGGCGAGACGATTTCGTCCAGTAACTGATACCACCCCATCAGCAGACCCAGCGGGATGCCGACAACAGCAGCCAGAATGAACCCGTAGGCGAACCGCTGAAAACTGGCGAACAGATGCCCCTGCAACGTGGCACCGGCAAAGCGGCGATCCAACAAGGTGGTGAAACGGTCATAGACCTCGACCGGTGATGGCAGGAATACATCCGATGTTATGCCACTGATCGCCAGTCCGTGCCAAAGCCCGATGAAGCCGCCCAAACCCAACAATCCAAGAATGAACGTGCGCGAAAAGGATATCTGCTTTTCCATTCGCTTATCCCTTCGCCGCCAAGGCGGCTGTATTCCAGCGCAGGGCATAAGCCTCTGCCACGCCGAGCATCCGCGTCGTGCCCCAGCCCAGAATGGCGACCGTGATCATCCCGACCAGGATCATGCCCGGATACAGATCCTGCTGTGCGACATTCAGCACCCGACCGATGCCATAAAACGCACCCACAAGTTCCGCAGCGACAAGCGTTGTCCAGGATGCCTGCAGCGACAGCCGCAAACCGGTAAAGATCATCGGGCTGGCACCGGGAAGCAGCACTTCGGTCACGAAACGCAATTTCGGCATGCCCAGCATATAGGCCGCCTCGATCACGGGTCGGTCGATGTTGCGCACACCGGCATAGGTATTGATCACGGACGGCACAAAAGCCGCGAACCAGATCACCATCATCTTGGCCGCATCACCCAGACCCAGCCAAAGGATCGCCAGCGGAATCCATGCCAACGGCGGGATCGGGCGGATGATCAGAAAGATCGGGTTGATGATCGCTTCTGCGGTGCGGCTCCAGCCCATCAGCAGGCCCAACGGCACGCCCGTTGCAATCGCGAACAGAAACCCAAGGACGACAAGGCGTAGCGAATTGTAGATATGCACCAGCAGGTCGCCACCGGCGTAGCCCCGCCCTGTCACATGCGTAAAGGCCGTCATCGTTTCAGCAGGCGACGAAAATCGCCCCGACGGGATGATACCCAGACCTGTGGTCATCGCATACCAGATGACGCAGACCACAAGAATGGTGATGAAACCTATTGAAACGCGTCGCGGCACGGCTCTCCCCCCCTGCTACTATGTAAACGCTTTCATACAAGTCATGTTCATGTCAACTATTTTATAAATTACTGTTGTTTTATAGGTCTTACACATATAAATCGTTATGAAAGTTTTCATGAAGAGACTGCAACATGTCATCCCGCCGCAAACCGACATTGGCCGACATCGCGCGCGAAACCGCCACATCATTGGCAACAGTGTCGCGCGCAATGTCACAGCCGGGCTTGGTGCAGCCCGACACATTGGAACGCATCCGGCAGGTTGCGGCGCGGCTGGGATATGTGCCGAACAGTCGCGCGCGGTCGCTGGTGTCGGGCAGGTCCAATACCATCGGCGTCGTGGTGCCTACGCTGAATTCCCCGATCTTTTCCGCGACATTGCAGGAAATGCAGCGTGCCTTCAGCGCCAACGGCTATCAACTTCTGATCGCATCGCATGAATATGATGCAGGCAACGAGGCAAGCGCCCTTGCCCAGTTGATCTCGCACGGGGTGGACGGATTGGTTGTCGTGGGGGGCGAAAGGCCGCAATCGACGCGTACGCTGATCGACGCTGCCGGCATTCCTCTGGTGCAGATGTGGGAAGGGCGCCCCGGCTATGACAGGGTCTTGGTCGACAGCTTTCAGGCCGGTTTTCTGATCGCACGTTTTCTGCTGGATCTCGGGCATCAACGGTTCGGCGTCATTTGCGGCAATTTGCGCAACAACGACCGTCAGGCGGCCCGCGTCAACGGCATCCGCGCCGCGTTGCAGGAAAGCGGGATCGCACTGGCGCAGACCCGGATCAGCCAGCATCCCCTGACCCTTTCGGACGGACGTGCGGGGTGCATGAACCTGCTGAGCATGGTGCCGCGCCCCAGCGCCATCATCGGCACGGCAGACCTGCTTGCCATCGGCGCAATGATCGAAGCACAGGGGCGTGGCATCGTTGTCCCGGACAGCATTTCCTTTGCAGGCATCGACAATGTCAGTTTTGCGGCACACCTGTCACCGCCCTTGACCACCGTCGATGTCCCCGCTGCCAGTATCGGCGCGGAA
>JBBREW010000028.1:0-13472 GCA_038225335.1 Rhodobacterales bacterium | reverse complement strand
GTCGCGCATCTGCTCACGGGCCTTGAACAACAGGCACAGGTGCAGTTTGACGCGGCCCTTTACAACGCATCGGCGGCGACGCTGTTGCGCAGGATCACGCAAACGACCGGTGCGACGAACGTGCTGATCTGTGCGCACAACCCCGGCATCGGTGATCTGGCGCAGATGCTGGTGACGACCGCGCCTGATCATCCCCGCTTTGACGACTACCCCACGGCGGCGCTGACGGTGATCCGCCTTGATGCGGACGGTTGGTCGGGCATCCGCCAGGGTCATTGCACAGATTTTGTCATCCCCGCGGACATCTGACCGGCAGCCCCTCTTCCCCTTCTTCTCGTCTCAAATATCCCGGGGGTGCGGGGGCTGGCCCCCGCGTTGGTCGGCAACCTAGCCCCCACCCCGTCAACAGCGGTCCTAGTGACCCAGAATCTGGCTCAGGAACAGTTTCGTCCGGTCCGATTGCGGGTTGTTGAAGAACGCATGCGGTTCGTTCTGTTCGATGATCTGGCCTTGATCCATAAAGATGACGCGGTTTGCCACCGCCTGGGCGAACCCCATTTCATGGGTGACGCACAGCATGGTCATGCCTTCTTCGGCAAGCTCGATCATCGTATCCAGCACTTCTTTGATCATTTCGGGATCAAGGGCAGATGTGGGTTCGTCGAACAGCATGATCCGGGGCCGCATGCACAATGACCGGGCGATGGCGACGCGCTGCTGCTGGCCGCCGGACAACTGCCCCGGATATTTATGCGCCTGATCGGGAATCTTCACCTTTTCCAGAAAATGCATGGCCGTCGCTTCGGCCTCCTTTTTCGGGGTCTTGCGGACCCAGATCGGTGCCAGCGTGCAGTTTTCCAGAATGGTCAGGTGCGGGAACAGGTTGAAGTGCTGAAAGCACATGCCGACCTCTGACCGGATCTTGTCGATGTTTTTCAGGTCCGACGACAGTTCGGTGCCTTCGACGATGATCTCTCCGGACTGGTGTTCTTCCAGCCGGTTGATGCAGCGGATCAGGGTCGATTTGCCCGACCCGGACGGGCCGCAGATGACGATACGCTCGCCTCTGTTCACCGTCAGATTGATGTCGCGCAGCACATGAAAGGTGCCATACCACTTGTTCATGTTGTTGATTTCCACAGCGATCTCGTCGCTGATCGTCATGGCGCTGCGCGGCGGAGTAAGGTCTTGAACGGCGTCGGACATGATCTGCCTTTCCTATCGGTTTTCGCGCTGAAGCTTCCGCTCCAGATACATTGAATAGCGGCCCATGCTGAAACAGACGATAAAGAACAGCAGGCCGATAAAGATGAACAATTCCCAATAGATACCGTTCCAGTCGGTGCTGGCGCGAATCGCATTGGTCAACCCCAGTGGATCAAGAAGACCGATGAACAGCACCAGCGTCGTATCCTTGAACAGACCGATAAAGGTGTTGACGATCCCCGGGATCGAGATTTTCAGCGCCTGCGGCAGCACGATCAGCTGCATCGACTGCCAATACGACAGGCCAAGGCTGTTTGCGCCCTCGTATTGCCCCTTTGGCACCGCCGCCAGACCGCCACGGACCACCTCTGCGATATAGGCGGCGGAAAACAGCGTGACCATGATGATGACCCGCAAGGTCAGATCGAAACTGGTATTGGGCGGCAGGAAATAGTTCAGCAACAAGGACGCGGTGAACAGCCAGACGATCAGCGGCACACCGCGGATCACCTCGATGAAACCGACGCTCAGCTTTGTCACGATGAACAGATCGGATGCACGACCCAGGGCCAGCATGATCCCCAAGGGCAGCGACAGCACGATGGCCGACACGCCGATCACAATGGACAACAGAAACCCGCCCAGCTGGTTTGATCGCACGGGCGTCAACCCGATGGGCAGGATGCCATTCAGCAGACCGATCAGCGGCCCGGTCAGGAACAGCCAATACAGGATCGGCAGCAACACCGCCCCCACGACCGCCAGAATCGGATTGATCGGGTTCAGCAGACGGAAGGCGATCACCCCAACGACAAAGCCAAAGGCCACGACGATGGGAATCCAGAACGGTCCGCCCCAGATCAGGGTGAAAATGATGAACGGCGACGCCATCGCAAATCCCATGAACCAGCGGGGAAAACCGCCGAACAGAACCGGCGCCAGACCAGCCAACAGGACGAACAGGGCAACTGTGGGCCGCCAGTACAGGTTCGACGGGTAGAACCCGAACATCAGCTGTTGCCACCGGTCACGGATCACACCCCAGCACGCCTGATGGGTGGATTCGCCCAGTTCAGCGAACAGCGCACGGCAGCTGGACAGGGACGTGGCACCCCATGTGGGGCTGATCAGCCATGGCAGGATGCCACTGACGACCAGATAGATCAGATACAGCGCCACAAGGGTCATGACACCGTTCAGCCAATTGGGGAACAGGTTCTCTCTGACCCAGCGGATGGCGCCCGATTCGCGTGTGGGGGGCGCAAGCTGCGGCAGGACACCCTCGCGGACAAAGGCTGCGGTCTGGGCGTGGGTCTCGCTCATCTCAACGCTCCTTCAGCTTCATCGAACTGTTGAAAATATTCATGACAAAGGAAATCGCCAGCGACAGCGCCAGATAGACCAGCCCCAGCAGCAGCATACATTCCAACGCACGGCCCGTCTGGTTCAGGGTGATGCCGCCCAGCGTGGCGCGCACGTCGGCGTAACCCACAGCCAGCGCCAAAGACGAGTTCTTTGTCAGGTTCAGATACTGCGATGTCAGCGGCGGAATGATGACCCGCATCGCCTGCGGCAGGATCACAAGACTCATGGTGCGATTGCCGCGCATGCCAAGCGCCTCTGCGGCCTCTGACTGCCCCTTGGACACGGACAGGATGCCAGCGCGCACGATTTCCGTGATGAACGCCCCGGTATAAAGTGACAGGGCCAGCCACAGTGCCATCAAGGGGTTGCCGATCTGGATCCCCCCGCGAAAGTTGAACCCCGCCAGTTCGGGATAGGACAGCGTGATGGGTCGGCCGATCACGAAGAACGCAAGGATTACCGGCACCAGCGCAATGACGAACATCGGCCAGACCATCGGCAGCAGACGCCCGGTGTCGAACAGCAGCTTCTTGGCATAGCGACGATACAGGATTGCCGCGATGATGGATGCGACGAAAATCGCCACCAGCACGCCGGACCCTGCGCCCCAGATCGGGGCGGGCATGTAAAGACCGCGGTTGGTCATGGCGAAACTGCCCCACAACAGGGATGCGGCCGCAGTGCCGTCTTCACCTGGCCGGAAATCACCGGGGCGCGGGGTTGCTTCCGAAAAGACGGCGTAGATCAGCAAGATCCACAGCAGCAAGGGCACGTTGCGGAACGCCTCGACGTAGACGGCCATCAGACGGCTGACCAGCCAGTTGCGCGACAGACGCAACACACCGGCAAACACACCCAGAATGGTGGCCAGAATGATCCCCATGAAGGCCACCAGCAGGGTATTGTACAAACCGACCAAGGCCGCATCGAAATGGGTGCCGGCATTGGTATACCCGACAAGCCATGTGCCAAAGCTGGCGGCGATATCGTATCCGGCCCGCGATTCAAAGAACCCGAAATTCGGTTGCAGACCCAGTGTCGCAAGGTTGGTCAGCAGGTTGGCGACCAGCCAGTAGATACCGATACAGACCAGTCCCATCGTGATGACCTGAATGGTCAATGACCGATAGCGGGTATCGTAGATCAACTGGCTCAGCCGAAAGCTTTCGCGTGGCGGGCTGTCCGTCATCGATGACATTTCAATTCTCCCCGGGCTTCACCAGACTTGATAGAGGTCGCTCCGGTTGTCCCGGATGCGCCACGCGCTGGCAGGCGTCGTCGTATCGCTGCAAAGGTGAAAGGCCCGGCGCAATCGGCCGGGCCTTTCGGTTTTGTGTTTAGCGGAAGGGTGGCGAATACAGCAGACCGCCGTCGGTCCACTGGGCGTTCAGACCACGGGCCAGACCGATCGGGGTGTTCTGGCCGATGTTACGCTCGAAGATTTCGCCATAGTTGCCACCGGCTGCGATGGCATTGACAGCCCAGTTCGGCTCCAGACCCAGCATCGCGCCCAGTTCACCTTCGGTGCCGAGGATACGGTTCACTTCGGGGTTGCTGGTCGGTGCGGCGGCCATTTCCGCCACATTGGCAGAGGTGATGCCCAGCTCTTCGGCGGCGATCAATGCGTTCAGCGTCCACATTGTCAGATCGCCCCACTCGTTGTCACCGTGACGGACCAGCGGACCGAGCGGCTCTTTCGAGATGATTTCGGGAAGCAGGACGTGGTCATCCGGTGCCTCAAACGTGGCGCGCGTGGCAGCCAGACCCGATGCGTCGGTCGTGTAAACGTCACAGGCACCGGCCAGATACTGCTGCTGACCTTCGGCGTTGGTCTGCACGGCAACGGGCTGATATGTGATGTTGTTCGCGCGGAAGAAATCCGCAAGGTTGAGTTCGGTCGTGGTGCCGGTCTGGATGCAGACGGTCGCGCCGTCCAGATCCTTGGCCGAGGTGACGCCCAGCGATTTGGGGATCAAGAAGCCCTGACCGTCATAGTAGTTGACGCCGATGAAGTCGAAGTTCAGATCGGTGTCACGCGACATGGTCCAGGTCGTGTTCCGGGCCAGCAGGTCGATTTCACCGGACGACAGCGCGGTGAAACGGGTCTCACCGGTGGTCGGCACGAATTCGACAGCGTTCTTGTCGCCAAAGATCGCAGCAGCGACCGCACGGCACACGTCAACGTCGAAGCCTTCCCAGACACCGTTTGCGTCAGGCGCGCCAAAGCCGGCCAGACCGGTCACGACACCACAGTTCAGATTGCCGCGGGCCTTTACATCGTCCAGCGTCGCGGCGGATGCCGCTGCTGCGGACAAACCGGCAACAGCCAGCGTTCCAAAGAGTACGGTCTTTTTCATTCTTACCTCTTCCTGAGTTTCTGCCCCAAAAGGGTGCAGCCAATTTTTCCACCCATCGGGGTGGTTGAGTATTTGACGGGTATCCCCCCCAATCATGCGAGAGTGGGCGAATTATTGCCCAGAGGTCAAGAGCCGCAACCGGGTCAACTGACTGCAAACGCCCAAAGGACAGGCAATCCGGTCAGCGATGCCTGATTAAAGGCAGGTTCAGGATGCGCTGCTCATCACCACAAATCGGGCTGCATCCGTGAACGCCTGACGCTTGATCGCCGCGACTTCGGCTGCTTCTTCGTCGTCGCCCCACTGTGCGGTCTGGAAATCCTCGTCGATCCGGCTGATTTTCCACGCCTCGGATGATGCCAGTTTTCCCGTTGTGACCGCGAAGGCGAGGATCAGCGACCCGGACAACTGCACCAGATCGTGAAAGCCCGTCAGCGCGAAATTGTCGAATTGGGCCACCCGCACGTGCAGCCGGTGGATCGAATCGCCGGGCTGCGGGATGGGCATGATTCCCGTCGTCACATGCAGCGGCGCGTCCAGCGCCTGCGCCGACCATGCGAGCCACGGTGACCATGCGTCATCCTGCAACCGGGTCAGCGGCTCTGGCCCCGGTGCGCGGTAGCACAGCAGATCGTTTTCGCCATAAGCCGCCAGCAACGCCACGACATCGCCGTGTTGCGGGGCCACCTTGTCGATTGCGGAATTGGCGGCGCGGGTGAACGGCATTGTCGTCGGGTCGATCTTTTCGACCTGCGCCTGCCATTCGGCGGCTACTGCCTCTGCCATGATGCGCGTCGGCATGATCAGCGGGTGTTTATAAGGCGTCTTGACCGGTCGCCCGTCCAGATCGACGGCAAAGCCGCCATCGCGCGCGCACACATCTGCGCTGGTCCAGAACCGCTTTGGCGCCCAGTCGGTCATGCCACTTCTCCGCGTTGGTCATCAAGGACAGCATCAAGTGCTGAAAAATCGGTAATGACGTGGTCCGCCGCCAGCATGTCCGGCGCGTGATAGCCCCAGCTGACGCCAATCGCCGTGACGCCGGCCGCGCGGGCCATATCCATGTCATAGGTCGTATCACCCACCATCACCGCCTGCCCCGGCGCAACCCCCGCATCGCGCAGGGCCGCCATCAGCATGGCGGGATGGGGTTTGGACGGATGGTCGTCAGCGGTCTGGCAGCTGATGAACAGATCGTGCCATCCATGTTGCGCGATCAGCCGATCCAGACCACGCCGGGATTTGCCTGTCGCCACGGCCAATAGGGTATCGCCGCGCGCCTGCAAACGCCGCAAGGCGACCTCTACCCCCGCGAACAGCGGGCTGTGCGCCTGCCCTGTCGCGGCACTGACCCGGAACGCGTCGCGGTAATGGGCACACAGACGCGCCTGCACAGCAGCCGTCCGATCCGGTGCCAGCCGGGCAAAGGCTTGCGGCAGCGACAGGCCGACGATGGCCAGCACCGCAGACCGCGACGGCATCGCCAACGCCTCTGCGGCAAAGGCGCGCATCATCGCGGCCAGAATTTCCGCCTGACTGTCGACAAGGGTTCCGTCCACATCAAAGACGACAAGGTGCCGGTGCGTCATTCAGTCAGGCATATTGAAGGGATCGACCGGGGCATGGCTGACATGCCACCCGACGAAATCCCATGTCCGCTGCATGTGATCCGGCAAAGGCGCCGTCAGATGCAGGATCGCGCCGGTGGCGGGGTGTTCGATGGTCAGGCTGCGGGCATGCAGGTGCATCTTGCGGCTGATGTCGCCACCCATCCCAGCACCCCAGCCATCGCCAAGGTTCTCCTGATCGGTGCCGCCATATTTGCCATCCCCGATGATCGGATGACCGATTTCCGCCATATGCGCGCGCAACTGGTGCGTCCGGCCCGTGATCGGTACCAGCGCCACCCATGCGGCGCGTTTTGCCAGACTGTCCAGCACGGCGTAATCGGTCGTGGCGCGCTTTGCGCCTTCGGTGCTGTCCACCTCTTTGGGATGCACGCACCGCATTTTTTCATTCTCGCCACCGGCGCCGTGGCCCGGCGCCTTGACCAGACCGTATTTGATCGTGGCGGCCCGCGGATGCGGCACGCCCGCCACAGCACCCCAGTAAATCTTGCGGGTAGCGTGGTGTTTCATGTTTTCGGTCAACTGCTTGGCCGCCATGCGCGTGCGGGCAAGGACCAGAACGCCAGAGGTGTCCTTGTCCAGACGATGCACCAGACGGGGCTTTTCGTCATAGTCGAACATCAATGCTTCTGACATGGCGTCCACGTGGCGGGTTGTGTTGGTGCCGCCTTGCGTTGCCAGACCTGCCGGTTTGTTGATGACGATCATGTGGTCGTCGCGGTAGATGACGCAGGACAGGATCAGGGCCGCGTCGGCCTTTGTCACGCCCTGCTTCATCATGCTGCGCTCTGCCTCGACCTGCGCTTCTGTCGGCAAGGGCGGGATGCGGATGCTTTGCCCCACGTCCAGCCGGGTGTTCGATTTGACCCGCCCGCCATCAACGCGGATGTCGCCCTTGCGGCACATTTTTTCGATCCGGCCTTGCGTCAGATGCGGAAAGATCCGCCGCAGGTAACGGTCAAGCCGCTGATCGCCATCGTCCGGGCCAATCACCCGTGTCTGCACACCGCTGCTCATGCCATTACCATCCGTGTCAAAGCCATGCCAAGGACCAGCGCCGCCAGTCCGATAAAGACGCTACCGCCGACATATGCCGCCGCCAGTGCCGATTGTCCGCGTTCCATCAAGGCGACCGTATCCAGCGTGAAGGCCGAAAAGGTCGTGAAGCCACCCAGGATCCCGGTCATCAGGAACGGGGCCGCCCGCTGTCCGCCGCGGTCCGCCAGCACGACGATCAGCACACCCATCGCAAGCGACCCCAGCACGTTGACCGTCAGCGTGGCCCAGGGAAACCCCGGCCCCATCACACGCAGCGCCAGCAGGCCTGCAAGCCAGCGCAGGGTAGCGCCGATTGCGCCGCCAAAAGCAACGGAGAGTCCTGTCCATATCATCTGCCCCCTGTCGCGCGATCGCGTCAGGTTGTCAATTCACGCCGCCTTTACGCTTCACCCGCAGCCCCGCAAAAAAGTCGAGCCGCTTTTTCAATTCACGCTCGAACCCGCGGTCAACCGGCAGATAATAGATCCCACGCTTCATCGTTTCGGGAAAATAATCCTGCCCTGAAAAGGCGTCTTCGGCGTCATGATCATAGGCATAGCCCGACCCGAACCCCTGTTCCTTCATCAGCTTGGTCGGCGCGTTCAGGATGTGGCGCGGCGGTGGTTCCGATCCGGTCTGACGGGCGGCGGCCATCGCGGCCTTGAACGCCGCATAGCCCGCGTTCGATTTGGGCGCGAGCGCCAGATATGTCACCGCCTGCCCCAGTGCCAATTCGCCTTCGGGGCTGCCCAGCCTTTCGTATGTTTCCCAGGCCTGCAAACACACATGCTGCGCCTGAGGATCGGCAAGGCCGATATCCTCTACCGCCATGCGCACGATCCGGCGGGCCAGATAACGGGGGTCTTCGCCGCCTGTCAGCATCCGTGCCAGCCAATAAAGCGCCGCATCCGGGTCCGACCCGCGCACCGATTTATGCAATGCGCTGATCAGATTGTAATGCTCATCCCCGGATTTGTCGTATTTTGCCGCGCGTTTCATCAGCCGCGTCGCCAAGGCATCAACTCCCAAAGGCGTCTCGGTTTTCCATGCGGCAATCTGTTCGACAAGGTTCAGCAAAGCCCGCCCGTCGCCGTCAGCCATATTGACCAATTGCGCACGCGCGGCGCCATCCAGCGGCAAAGGGCGGCCCAATTCAGCCTCTGCCCGCTTGATCAGGTGGTCCAGATCGGTATCGTTCAGCCGCGTCAGGATCAGGACCTGTGCCCGCGACAGCAATGCGGCGTTCAATTCAAAACTCGGATTTTCGGTTGTCGCCCCGACCAGAAGAATTGTGCCGTCTTCCATATGCGGCAAAAACCCGTCCTGCTGCGCTTTGTTGAACCGGTGAATTTCGTCCACGAACAACAATGTGCCGCGACCATTCTGACGCCGCAGACGGGCTGCCTCGAATACCTTGCGCAAATCCGGCACCCCGGTGAAAATTGCGCTGATCTGCACAAAATGCAAATCAGTTTCGTCCGCCAGCAACCGCGCGATTGTCGTTTTGCCCACCCCCGGCGGCCCCCAGAGAATTAATGACGACAAAGACCCTGATGCCAGCATGGCCCCAAGCGGCGCGTCAGGTCCCAATACCTGCTGTTGGCCAATGACCTGATCCAGCGCCAGCGGTCGCAGACGGTCTGCCAACGGACGCGGTCCGCTGCCGGATGGTGTCGGGGCCGTTTGATCAAACAGGTCTGCCATTGCCAATATCTAAGCATCCGGAACGTGCTTTGAAAGCATCAGTGAACGGTTGTATCCATATCAACCCAGACCGCCTGATAGCAGCGCCCATCCAGTGACACCAAAGGTCCGGCAGGCCTGCAGGTCAAACCGTGCCGATCCGCCCAACCGGCCCATGTGTCGGGCAGAATCCCGATCAATTGCCGTATCTTTTCCTGCCGGGCCGTCAGCATGATCTGCGACAGCAAATGATTGTGGGCGGCCTCTCTCATGGCGTCGGTCAACCCGACGGCGACAAACCCACGGGTCATTTCCCACACAGCCGCATCGACGGGCGCGGGCTGATCCAGCAGCATGTCCGGCACATGGTCGATCAGGCCCGCCTGTGCATCGCGGATCATATAGCTGTAAACGCCCGCCTGCGCTGTCGTCGGCGTCAACCGGGCACCGGCCAGCACGCGGCCCGTGTCGTCGTGCACCGCGATCCAGCGCGATACTGGCGTGTCATACTGATCGTAAACAACCTGTGACGCCGCCTGCGGCATATCCCAGCTATAAGGATCGGATGCGGCGTCTGACCGCGCGCGCAGGATTTCTGCAAAAAGCTTGCCGTGGGCGTGCAGATTCGCAAAAGACAGTGTAGTCGATAACATGGCATTCTCCAGTTGTGTCCGGGTTAATGCTTAACCCCTTAACCCAACTGAAAGGATGCCTAAAAGCCCGGTCAGAGCAATCTATAGTTGCGGGCGCGCTGAATAGCCTCTGCCGTCGTCCGTGCCTTGAGGTTGCTGCGTGCAGAGGCAAGGCGCGCCTTGAGCGCGCTTTCAGAGATCTTCAATTTTGCCGCCGCAGCCGTGTGCCGATCCCCGTTTGCGATCAGACGCAGTGCTTCGATCTGGGCGTCGGTCAGCGTTTCCGGTGGTTCGGTCAGATCGTGCATTTCCAGCACAATTTGATAAAATGCCGCAATTTCGGCGTCGGTGAATTCCCGATCCGATCGTGCAGCGGACGCAATGCTGCGCGATTTGATTGGACCGCAGGCGACGGCGAATCCGTAATTCATGCCATAGGCACGCGCCTGACCCAGAATATCAAAGGGGTCGGGAATCTTAATCTCGCTCCACCGTGATGTCCCGGTATCGTTAAAGCCCCAGGCGATAATTGGGTCACGCAGTGCATAGGCCTGCTCTGTATAGCGATCGGTCCAGGCTTCGGGAAAGCTTTGGTAGTGCATCAACGGCAACGCGAATCGGAAGTGCAGCGCATAGAAAATGCCGCAGGGCGCCACATCGGTCAACTTTTTGGTTCGCCGGTGAACCTCTGCCTGAATACTCATTTTGTCTGAAACACTTTCAAAACAGTTTTAACTCATACCTGCAGACAACTGCCGGAAAGAGTTATGGTTTCGCTTTTATTTGGAAACCCTACCAAATCGTTATCCCCCCATGAAAACGGAAACTGTTGGTAAATTCAACGCGCAAAAGGTGTCGTTTTAAAGACTGGTCCATAATTGACCACAATATATAAAATCACTGTTACAAAAAAGGCCTGATCAGACGATCAGGCCTTTGTTTTTTCGATCCGCGCAGGCTTAAACCTCTGCGTCGTCCATTTCGACAAGGCGCGCCTTGTCAGATGCACCCTTGGCGTCGCGGTCACGATCAACCAGTTCGATGATGGCCATCGGGGCCATGTCGCCATAGCGGAAACCGGCCTTCATCACGCGGCAATATCCGCCCTGACGTTCCGCATAACGCGGGCCCAGAATTTCGAACAGCTTTGCAGTATGGATGTCCTGCTTCAGCTGGCTGTCCGCCTGGCGGCGTGCGTGCAGGTCGCCGCGCTTGCCCAGCGTGATCAGCTTGTCGATGATTCGCTTCAATTCCTTGGCTTTGGGCAGGGTCGTCTTGATCTGCTCGTGTTCGATCAGCGACCCGGCCATGTTCGCAAACATCGCCTTGCGGTGTTCGTGGGTCCGGTTCAGTTTGCGGTAGCCGCTAGCGTGACGCATTTGGTCATCTCCTAATTATACTTTGTGCAGCGGTCTGATGCGTGTCAGCCGCATTATTGGGGCAGGATTGCCCGGGTCTTCCCCGCACCGGGCGGGCATTGCGGGGGCGGCGGACCGCCCCCTGTCGTTCAGAACTGGTCTTCGAACTTTTTCGCCAGATCTTCGATGTTGTCTGGCGGCCAATCCTCGACATCCATGCCAAGGTGCAGACCCATGCCCGACAACACTTCCTTGATCTCGTTCAGGGACTTGCGGCCAAAGTTCGGCGTGCGCAGCATCTCTGCTTCGGTTTTCTGGATCAGATCGCCGATATAGACGATATTGTCGTTCTTCAGGCAGTTCGCGGACCGCACCGACAGTTCCAGCTCGTCGACCTTTTTCAGCAGCAGCGGGTTGAATTCCAGCCCGTCGTCGTCGCCACCGGCATTGGCCGATTCCGGTTCATCAAAGTTGACGAAGATCTGCAACTGGTCCTGAAGGATACGCGCGGCATAGGCCACCGCATCGTCCGGGGTCAGCGACCCGTCGGTTTCGATTTTCATCGTCAGCTTGTCATAGTCGAGAACCTGACCTTCGCGGGTCGGTTGCACGTCATAGCTGACCTTTTTGACCGGGGAATAGATCGCGTCGATGGCAATCATGCCGATTGGCGCATCCTCGGGCTTGTTCTTGTCCGCTGCGACATAGCCTTTGCCGGTGTTGACCGTCAGTTCCATGTAAAGCTCTGCACCGTCGTCAAGGTGGCAGATGACATGATCCTTGTTCAGCACTTCGATGCCGGCGGTTTCGGAAATGTCACCCGCCGTCACGATGCCCGGACCTTTGGCCTGAACGCTCAGACGCTTTGGGCCTTCGACATCCATGCGGATGGCGACACCTTTCAGGTTCAGAACGATGTCGGTCACGTCTTCACGCACGCCAGAGACCGAGGAAAATTCATGCAGCACGTTGTCGATCTGCACAGCCGTAATTGCGGCACCTTGCAGCGACGACATCAGGATACGGCGCAGCGCGTTGCCCAGTGTCAGACCAAAGCCGCGTTCCAGCGGTTCGGCGATGACCGTGGCCTGACGCTGCGGGTCGTTGCCCGGCTTGACGTCCAGCTGTGTCGGCTTGATCAGCTCAGCCCAGTTCTTGTGGATCATAGGTCCCTCCATCCTTGTCCGCCTTCATGTCCAAAAAGGCCGACGCTCGAGGTTTCAAAACGGCAGTGCGGGGCCGCGCAATGGCGCAGCCCCGGACACGTGATTGCGGGATCAGACCCGGCGACGCTTTGGCGGGCGGCAGCCGTTGTGGGCCATCGGCGTCACATCACGGATCGACGTGATGTTGAAACCAGCGGCGGCCAAGGCGCGCAACGCAGATTCACGGCCTGAACCGGGACCCTGCACTTCGACTTCCAGCGTTTTCACGCCGTGTTCCTGTGCTTTTTTACCAACATCCTCTGCGGCCATCTGGGCTGCATAGGGCGTGGATTTCCGCGACCCCTTGAAACCCATGGTGCCAGCGGACGACCATGCGATCGCATTGCCCTGCACATCAGAGATCAGGATCTTGGTGTTGTTGAACGAAGAATTCACATGCGCAACGCCAGCTGCGATGTTCTTGGAGACCTTTTTCTTGCCGGTCCGGCGGGTATCTCGTGCCATGACGGGGACTCCTTATTTCTTCTTGCCGGCAATGGCCTTAGCGGGGCCTTTGCGGGTGCGGGCGTTGGTGTGCGTGCGCTGGCCCCGAACGGGCAGGCCACGACGGTGACGCAGGCCGCGGTAGCAGCCAAGGTCCATCAGACGCTTGATGTTCATCTGGGTTTCGCGACGCAGATCACCTTCGACGGTGACGTGCTCGTCGATGTATTCGCGGATCTTCAGCACCTCGGCGTCGGACAGATCGTTGACGCGACGTGCGGCATCGATGCCGGTCGCTTCACAGATCTTCGCTGCGATGGTGTTGCCGATACCGGCAATATAGGTCAGGGCGATGGGAACCCGCTTTGCAGTCGGGATGTTTACGCCGGCAATACGTGCCACGTGTGCTTTCCTTTTCGTTGCGGGTCCGTAATGCCGGACCCTTTTTTCACAACGCAGGTCAGACCGAACGTGCGGCTGGCCCATGTCATATGAGGTATTCCGTCACAATCGGGTGCGACCCTGTCACGGCAGTGATTCCCTTTCGGGATGGGGG
>JBBREW010000027.1:0-13673 GCA_038225335.1 Rhodobacterales bacterium | reverse complement strand
GGGCTTTATGATCGTGTGCAGTCGTTCTGGGGCAATTCCGACATGATGGCGGACGGCGTGCCGACCGACGCGGAAATTGCAATTTTGCAACCTCTGGTCGATGAGGGCCTGCTGGATGCGGCCATCCTGACTGAACCCGTTGTCATGCCGCCTGCATCGACCGACAGCCAGCTGGATCGCGGCAATCTGCGCACGGCCTCTGCCTTGCTGGATGGCGCGGGCTGGGTGACAGGGACCGACGGTATCCGGCGCAAGGATGGCCGCACGCTGGATGTCGCCTTTCTGGAAAGCAGCCCTGCCTTTGACCGGGTGATCAATCCCTATGTTGAAAACCTGAAACGTCTGGGTGTGAACGCGCGTCTGGACCGGGTCGATCCGGCGCAGGAAACCGAACGCACGCGGTCGGGCGACTGGGATGTGCTGACCCACAGTTTTTCCATGTCCCTTGAACCGGGGACAGAGCTGAAACAGTGGTTCGGGTCGGAAACCGCCGAAGACAGTTCGCGCAACCTGATGGGTCTGGCGGACCCGGCGATTGACCGCCTGATCGACACCGTCGTCGCGGCGGATACCTCTGACGACATGAAGGCCGCCGTGCGCACGCTGGACCGGGCGCTGCGGTCCTATGGCTTCCTTGTGCCGCAGTGGTTCAAGGGCGTGCATACGGTCGCCTATTACGACATGTTCGAACATCCCGCCGACCTGCCGCCCTATGCCTTGGGAGAGATGGATTTCTGGTGGTTCAACGCCGACAAAGCGGCGGCGTTGCGGGCCTCCGGCGCGCTGCGCTGACCTGATGGGCGCCTATATCCTGCGCCGGTTGCTGCTGGTGATTCCGACCTTGGTCGGGATCATGGTGGTGAACTTTACCATGACGCAATTCGTCCCCGGTGGTCCGATCGAACAGATCATTGCCCAGATGGAAGGCGGCGGTGATGTGTTTGAAGGCATATCCGGTGGTGGTGGCGGCGAATTGCGTGACGGCGGCAGCAGCGATTATATCGGCGCCCGGGGGCTTCCTGCGGGTTTCATCGAAGAGTTGGAACGGGAATTCGGTTTCGACAAGCCGCCGTTGGAACGGTTCCTGTCGATGATGTGGAACTATGTCCGCTTTGATTTCGGCAACAGCTATTTCCGGTCGATTTCGGTGTTTGATCTGGTGATGGAAAAGATGCCCGTGTCGATCACACTGGGCCTATGGACCACCTTGATCGCCTATGCGATTTCCATTCCGCTTGGTATCCGCAAGGCGGTGCGCGATGGGTCGAAATTCGACACATGGACATCGGGTGCCATCATCGTGGGCTATGCGATCCCCGGTTTTCTGTTTGCGGTCTTGCTCATCGTCCTGTTTGCCGGTGGCAGTTACTGGCGCATTTTCCCGCTGCGTGGCCTGACATCGTCCAATTTCGAGGATTTGTCATTGCTGGGCAAGATCGGTGATTACTTCTGGCATATCACCCTGCCTGTCCTGTCGATGACCATCGCCAGTTTCGCCACGCTGACCCTGCTGACGAAAAACAGTTTTCTGGACGAGATCAAGAAACAGTATGTCCTGACCGCCAAGGCCAAGGGACTGGCGGAAAACACGATCCTGTATCGCCACGTGTTCCGCAACGCGATGTTGATCGTGATTTCCGGATTTCCGGCGCTTTTCATCTCTGTCTTTTTTGGTGGCTCGCTGATCATCGAAACCCTGTTCAGTCTGGATGGGCTGGGCCGTTTGGGATACGAGGCGGCGGTTGCGCGGGATTATCCTGTGGTCTTTGGCACGCTGTTCGCCTTTTCGCTGATGGGTCTGGTTGTCGGCATCCTGACCGACCTGACCTATATGTTCATTGATCCGCGTATTGATTTCGAGGCGAGGGGATAGGGTATGACACATATCGACCCCAACATGCAGGCCACCATGGGTGCGGCGAGAACCCGCGCCCCGTTTCTGTCACCGCTGAACCAGCGGCGCTGGCGCAATTTCAAACGCAATCGCCGCGCGGTCTGGTCGCTGTGGATTTTCGGTCTGCTGTTCGGCCTGTCGCTGTTTGCCGAATTCATCGCAAACGACAAACCCCTGCTGGTGAATTATCAGGGCGAATGGCGGATGCCGGTATTCCAGTTCTATTCCGAAGCCGACTTTGGCGGCGATTTTCTGACACAGGCCGGTTACACCGACGTCGAGGTGAAATGCCTGATTACCACCGGCGGTCTGGCCGATCTTTGTTTCGATGCGCCAGAAGAAACCATCGCTGCGGCGAATGCCGGCACGCTGGCAGAGGACGGGTTTCAGAAAGGCTGGATGATCTGGCCGCTGATCCCCTATAGTTACAACACCATCGTCGATGTGCGCGGCGTGGCCCCCTCTGCCCCGGATTCCAACAACTGGCTGGGCACCGATGACACCAAACGCGATGTGGTCGCGCGGGTGATCTATGGGTTCCGCCTGTCGATCATCTTCACCCTGATCGTGACCGTCGCATCCAGTCTGATCGGGATCGTCGCCGGTGCGGTGCAGGGATATTTCGGAGGCTGGGTCGATCTGACATTCCAGCGCGTGATCGAGGTGTGGTCCGGCATCCCGTCGCTTTATGTCATCATCATCATGTTCGCGATTCTGGGGCGAAGTTTCTGGTTGCTGGTCTTTCTGATCGTGCTGTTCGGCTGGACGTCGCTTGTCGGGCTTGTTCGGGCGGAATTCCTGCGGGCACGTAACTTTGAATATGTCCGGGCGGCGCGGGCGTTGGGGGTGCGGGACCGCACGATCATGATGCGTCACATCCTGCCCAACGCCATGGTCGCGACCGTGACGATGCTGCCGTTCCTGATCACCGGTGGCATTTCCACGCTGGCCACGCTGGATTTTCTGGGCTTTGGCCTGCCGTCGTCGGCCCCCTCGCTGGGCGAGCTGACCTTGCAGGCCAAGCAGAACCTGCAGGCGCCGTGGCTGGGTTTCACGGCGTTTTTCACCTTTGCGATCATGCTGTCGCTGCTGGTGTTCATCTTTGAAGGGGTCCGCGACGCCTTTGATCCGCGAAAGACATTCTCTTGACCGTTCTTCTTGATGTGCGCGATCTGGCCGTATCGTTCCGGCAGGACGGGGATCAGACCCACGCGGTGCGCGGCGTGTCGTTTCAGGTCCACAAGGGCGAAACCGTCGCCATTGTAGGCGAAAGCGGGTCCGGCAAGTCGGTGACGGCCCTGTCCACGGTGCAACTGCTGGGCGACAGCGCCACGGTGACCGGGTCCATCCAGTATGACGGCACCCAGATGGTCGGCGCGTCGGAACGTGACCTGCGCCGGGTGCGCGGCAATGACATCAGTTTCATCTTTCAGGAACCGATGACATCGCTGAACCCGCTGCACACGATCCAGCGGCAGCTGGGCGAAAGCATCGAATTGCATCAGGGGCTGCGCGGCGATGCCGTCCGCGCCCGCGTGCTGGAATTGCTGGTGCAGGTCGGTATCCGTGAACCAGAGGACCGGCTGGAAGCCTTTCCGCATCAACTGTCCGGCGGGCAGCGGCAGCGTGTCATGATCGCGATGGCGCTGGCCAACGGCCCGCAATTGTTGATCGCGGATGAACCGACGACGGCGCTTGATGTGACCATTCAAGCGCAGATCCTTGATCTTTTGGCGGACCTGAAGCGGGACAGAGGGTTGTCGATGCTGTTCATCACCCATGACCTGACCATCGTGCGCAAGATCGCGGACCGCGTCTGCGTCATGAAGGACGGGGTGATCGTCGAAACCGGACCGACCGCTGACCTGTTCGCCAATCCCCGGCACCCCTACACCCGGATGTTGCTGGCAGCGGAATCCGTGGGTGAACCCGGACCGGTCGCGCCCGACGCGCCGGTGATCGTGCAGACAGAGCATCTGAAAATCTGGTTTCCGATCAGGCGCGGTCTGCTGAAACGCACCGTGGGCCATATCAAGGCCGTCAACGATGCAAGCCTGTCGGTGCGGCGCGGCGAGACCTTGGGTATCGTGGGCGAATCCGGGTCCGGCAAGACGACGCTGGCGCTGGCGATGATGCGTTTGATCGGGTCCGAAGGGCGGATCGTGTTTCAGGGCCGTGACATCGCACCGCTGAACCAGCGGCAGATGCGCCCCTTGCGGTCGGACATGCAGATCGTGTTTCAGGATCCCTTCGGCAGCCTGTCCCCCCGCATGACGGTCGAACAGATCATCAGCGAAGGTTTGACGATCCACGCCGCCGACAGCCGCGACCACCGCAAAAGGGTCGCCGCAATCATGGAAGAGGTCGGGTTGAACCCCGACCTTATGGACCGCTATCCGCATGAATTTTCCGGGGGTCAGCGGCAGCGGATCGCCATTGCCCGCGCCATGATCCTGCGCCCGACGCTGGTGGTGCTGGACGAGCCGACATCCGCCCTTGATATGACCGTGCAGGTGCAGATCGTCGATCTGCTGCGCGATCTGCAACAGCGGCACGGGTTGGCCTATATCTTTATCAGTCACGATCTGAAGGTGGTGCGCGCCATGTCGCACCACGTGATTGTCATGAAACAGGGCGATGTGGTCGAAAGCGGACCTGCGGCCGATATCTTTGACGCGCCGCGCAGCGATTATACGCGCGCGCTGATGGCGGCCGCCTTTGCCGCGCGGGTGGCCTGACACGCGGCGCAATCTGTCTGCGTCCGGCTGATCGCCTTCGTCAAAAAAAACGACGCCGCCGGTGATCCCGGCGGCGTCGGTGTGTCAGGCAGCACGCGATCGTCCAAATCGCCTGCCCGATATCTGGTCGGATCAGGCTGTCAGCCTTCTGATCCGATCATGAAACAGGACTGGTTGCGCGCCTGCAAGCGGCGGCAGGCCATGTCGGCGCCTTCCCGCGTGAGGCCCATGAAGTTGGCATCAAACCCGCGCGTGTTCTGCGTGACACGGCGCACCGCACCGTCAAGGCTGCTCATTTCATTCAGCGCGACTTTCAGCAGCACGCGTTCTGCCTCTGACTGAGAGTTGTAGCGACCGACATTGACGCCCCAATGGCGTCCGCCGGATGTGGAAATACGGGTCACGACCTCTGGCGCTACGGGTGCCGCCTGTGCCGGGGCCACGGCTGCGACCTGCACGGCTTCGGCCAGCACCGAATTGATCAAGTCCATGTCGACGGCCAGTTCGATCGCCGGGGCTGCGGCGACGGCCTGCATCGGGCGCAAGGCCGGGCGCAGGCTGCGCACCACACTGCCGCTGACGCGCACGGTCTTGCCCGCACCGCCATTGGTGGCGGGGCCGCTGTTGGACGACATCAGCACCGGTGCGGCGGGTGCGGCGGCGGGCGGGGCAGGGCGTTGCAGGGTCGCGGTTCCCGGGGTCCGGTTGAACCCCAAGTCCATCAGCTCTGTCACCTTGGCATTGCGCTGCGCTGTCGATGTGCCGCCAAAGACGGTTGCAATGATCCGCTGCTGTCCCCGTTGGGCGCTGGCGGTCAGGTTCAGACCGGCGGCGTTGGTGAAACCGGTCTTGATCCCGTCAGCACCCGGATAGCTGTCAAGGAAACGGCTGTTGGTGTGACGGACCTCTGCCATGCCGGCATCGGCGGTGCGGCGGGAAAAGAGGTTATAGTATTGCGGAAAATCATAGATCACATGGCGGCCCAGCACGCTCATGTCGCGGGCGGTGGACAGGTGGCCATCCTGCGTCAGGCCGTGGGCGTTGCGGAATGTGGTGTTGGTCATGCCCATCGCGGCGGCCGTGCGGTTCATCCGGGTGGCAAAGGCGTCTTCCGACCCGGAGATTGCCTCGCCAATCGCGGTGGCGGCATCGTTGGCCGATTTCACCGCAGCCGCCCGCAGCAGATAGCGCAGGCGAATCTTCTGCCCTGCCCGCAGCCCCAGTTTCGACGGCGGCTCGCTGGCGGCCTTCTGTGTGATCGTGACTTCGGTATCCAGCGTGATTTCGCCGCGCTGGATCGCCTGAAAGGCAATATAAAGCGTCATCATCTTTGTCAGCGATGCGGGGTGCAGCCGGGTGTCGGCGTTCTGGGCATGGATCACCTCGCCCGTGCGGGCGTCCATGACGAAGCCTGCATACGGTGCGGCAACTGCCATGACCGGTGCCAGCGCCAGAAAAAGAAATAGGGAAACCGCACGCATGGCGCGCATTTGGGGACGATTCTGCACGTCGCTTGCCTCTTTACTGAACTGCCTCGAAGCCCCGGATTTTTCCGGTGACCATTATTGTTACTTTGACGCTAACACAGACGTTCGGGGATCGAAAACACATATTTTCCAAAGGGTTTCACTGTGTTCCTGCTGCACAGCCACAACATATGGCCGCCATGTGGCCAAATTATGGCAGATGTTGCGTTCTATTCGGATCGGTGCGGCATTTGCCCGTGTCTGATGTCCATCTGTGGTGACGTCGCGGCCCTGACAGAGCGGACTGCGGCCGAGGTGGTGCGGACCTGTTGCTGCCAGAGCAATCGTGTTTCAGCGCCGCTGACACAGGCCCCGACCTTGGCCCCTACCCTTGGCTGGGGGCGCGACAAAGCCAACAGGACAGGGGGCTTTTCACTGGGCCAATTCCCGCTATATAGAACACTTCATTCACAGGTGTGCAGGATCAAAGTCTTGATGCGGACGCGACACGAACTTTTTGGCAGCGCGGACGACGGCGACGAGCAGGACGATGTCGGCGTCGTGCTGAAAACGAAGCCAAAGACAAAGCGCCCGCCTTTGTACAAGGTCCTGATCCTGAATGACGACTTTACCCCGATGGAATTCGTGGTTCTGGTGCTGGAACGCTTTTTCAGCATGACCCACGCACAGGCGTTCGATCTGATGCTGACCGTCCATAAAAAGGGCGTGGCCGTCGTTGGTGTTTACAGCCACGAGATTGCAGAGACGAAGGTGGCGCAGGTGATGGATTTTGCCCAGCGTCACCAGCACCCGCTGCAATGCACGATGGAGAAGGAATAGCGCGGTCCGCGCTGTTCCGCAGCCCTGATGGCCGCCACATCCCGCCTGTTCACCGCCCTGAGGGACGGATTGCTGTCCTTGCCCGATGGACCCGTGACCGTCATGCGACCGACGGCGGATTATGATCTGTCGCCGCTGGACGGACGCACGTTGCAGATTGCCCAAGGCTTTGCGCCCGATGCCGATGCGTTCACCCAAGCCGGGCACGCCGTCACGCAGGATGCGGTTGCCGCCCCCACGATGATTGTCGTCGTGCCGCGGTCAAAGACGCTGGCGCGGTCCATGATCGCGCAGGCGGCAGCGATGGGGCGCATGGTGATCGTGGACGGGCAACGCACCGACGGGATCGACAGTCTGTTCAAGGATGCGCGGGCGCGTCTTGGTGATCTGCCATCGGTGCCAAAGGCCAAGGGGCGTCTGTTCTGGTTTGCCGCCACCGATGCCTTGGCCGACTGGGCGGCACCGCCCCCGGAACAGGGTGCGCACGGCTTTTTCACCACGGCAGGTGTGTTTTCCGATGGGGCCGTGGACCGCGGTTCAGCTTTGCTGGCGGGGGCCTTGCCGCCGAAACTGCCGGCCCGCATGGCCGATCTGGGGGCTGGCTGGGGGTATCTGTCGCAGGCCGTTCTGGCGCGTGACGGTGTCGCGTCCCTGGCCCTGATCGAGGCAGAGGCCCTGTCGCTGGCCTGCGCACGGCTGAACGTGACCGACGCCCGCGCCAGTTTCCACTGGGCCGACGCGCTGACGTTCCGTCCGGCCAAGGGGTTCGACGGCATCGTCATGAACCCGCCCTTCCACACCGGATCAAAAGGCACGCCTGGCTTGGGGCAGGGGTTCATTGCCGCCGCCGCCCGGATGCTGGCCCCGCATGGCAAGCTGTGGATGGTGGCCAATCGCCATCTGCCCTACGAGGCGGCCCTGCGCGAACGCTTTCGCAATGTGGAAGAATTGCCGGGCGACGGCGCTTACAAGCTGTTTCATGCGACCCGACCTTTGAAATCCTGACACAAGGTTTCCGTCATGTCATTTTCCATCACGGGCCGCACCGCCATCGTCACCGGTGCCGCATCGGGTCTTGGTCTGGCCATCGCGCGGCATTTCGTGCGGGCGGGGGCAAATGTCGTCCTGACCGACACCGACGAGGCGGCCTTGGTCCGCGAGGCGGAGGAGCTGTCCCATGACGCGGACAGGGTGCGGATTTTTGCGGGCGATCTGCGGCAAAAGCTGTCGATTGCGAACCTCGTATCCAACACGGTCGACGCCTTTGACCGGGTCGATATCCTGATCAATGCCGGGCGCAGGATTGCGTCCACGGCCAGCCTTGATCCGGATGACACCACCATCGACGACATGTTGCAGCACAACCTGACAACGCCGCTGCGCGTGTCGCAGGCGATCGCGCGGCGGTTTATCAAGCAGGCCAAGGATTCGGACTCCAGTGATGGGTCCATCGGCGTCATCGTGAACCTGTCGTCGATTTCTGGCCAGCGGGCGCATCCGTCCTTGCTGGGTTTTTCCATGGCCAACGCGGCCTTGGACCAGATGACCCGCAGCATGGCCGTGGCGCTGGCCCCCGACCGCATCCGGGTGAACGGCGTGGCTGTGGGGTCGATGCTGTCCAGCAGCCTGATGACGTGGATCAAGGATCACGAGACCGCCCGCGCCGCGATCATCGGGGCGACGCCCATGGGCCGCATCGCCAATGCCGCAGAAATCGCAGAGACGGTGCAGTATCTGGCCTCTGACGGGGCGAGCTTTGTCACCGGGCAGATTGTCACCGTGGACGGTGGCCGGACCCTGCTGGACCCGGCCGCCATCGCCGCCCATTAAGGCCGCCTTATTGCGGATAAAGCGCGCGGCATTGGGCGGTGGCGGCGCTGGCCTGACGTTCCAGAATGACCTTGCGGGCCAGCAGTTGATCCAGCGTGCCGCGTTCCACATCCAGATTGATCGCCTGCGGCACATTGACCGTCCGCACCCGCGTCGAGGGGCACAGGCGGGTGCGTTCCTGCCCGACGGCGTTGCGTTCCCGGCACATATCAAATCCCCGGCTGATCCGTTGCTGCGGATCGATTGCATAACCGCGGTTCAGGTTGCTTTGCGTCTGCGCAATCAAAAAGGCATTGACCCGCAATTCCTCTGTCACGTTGGACAGGCATTGTTGCTGCGGCGTGGCGCAAGCCACCAAAAGGGCCACAGGGGCTAGGGCAAACAGAATACGCATGGCAAACACTCCGGCAGGGGCATGACGATCAAGGCGCGCGGATGCGTTTGCATCTGCTTGGCAAGACCCTTGTGACCCCTTTACAGTGATATGCAATAACAGCAGGGCAGGGACCGCATGACCGACACGATGGAACACCAGAAATCGCAGGCCGCTGCGTGGTTCGAAGCCTTGCGCGATCAGATCGTCACCGCCTTTGAAGGGCTGGAAGACAGCCAGACTACCGGACCCACCGCCGGTCTGCCGCAGGGGCGGTTTGACCGCAGCGTGACACGCCGCACCGCCGATGACGGGTCAGAGGCGGGCGGCGGTGTCATGTCCGTGATGCGCGGTGGCCGCGTGTTCGAAAAGGTCGGCGTCAACACCTCCACCGTGCATGGCACGCTGGGCGACGCTGCACAGCGCGCGATGGCAGCCCGGGGTGTGCCCGGCATGGACAGCGACCCGCGGTTCTGGGCATCGGGTATATCGTTGGTTGCGCATATGCAAAACCCCCATGCCCCGGCGGTGCATATGAACACCCGCATGTTCTGGACGCCCCATGCCTGGTGGTTCGGGGGTGGGTCCGACCTGAACCCCTGCATCGAATACGCCGACGACACTGCCCATTTCCACGCCACGCAGGCGCAGCATCTGGACCCGCATGGACCGGATCTTTATCC
The DNA here is from genome assembly GCA_038225335.1 of Rhodobacterales bacterium. GTDB lineage: Bacteria > Pseudomonadota > Alphaproteobacteria > Rhodobacterales > Rhodobacteraceae > Loktanella. The sequence continues at coordinate 3,849 of JBBREW010000027.1, read as the reverse complement.
CCGGCTGAAAGCGTGGGCAGACGAGTATTTCTATATTCCCCATCGCAACCGGGCGCGGGGGGTCGGCGGCATTTTCATGGACGACCACTGTACCGGGGATTGGAACGCAGATTTTCGCCTGACGCAGGATATCGGGCGGGCCTTTCTGCCGGCCTATGTGCCGCTGGTCGAAGGCCGTCGCGACACCGCATGGACCGATGCGGACAAGGACACCCAGCTGGTGCATCGCGGGCTTTATGCGGAATACAACCTTGTCTATGACCGGGGCACAAAATTCGGCCTGACGACAGGCCACGACGCCAATGCCGTGCTGATGAGCCTGCCACCCTTGGCAAAATGGGTCTGAGCGCGTATCCGAAGCCCTAGTGCGACGACCCGTCCCGAACAGCCTGCCAGATCAGCGTCCCGTCAGGCCGTCGATCTGGGGCAGCGGGACAGGCTGGGTCACAAGGTGGCTTTTGCGGCGTTCATAGAACGCATTGCCGCCTGCCGTCACGACATAGTGCATGTTGTCATACCCTGCACGGTAGCTGGCCGCGTGAAAGAATTCTGCGCGGCCAACAAGGGGATGCCGCTCTCCGCGCATCACGGCGCGGGCGGACTGATCGGCCAGCGGTGCGCCGCTGTCGGTCATCCGTTTGGACAAGACACCACGGGCGAACTGGTTTTTCTGCCCCACGACATCGCAGACGGTATTGGGGTATTGGGGTGAATTCACCCGGTTCATCACCACGGTACCGACAGCGATCATGCCGTCGCGGCTGGACCGGTTCGATTCGAAATACATCGCCCGCGCCAGACACTCCTGCGAGGATTGCTGCTTGAAGATGCCGCAGCCGGACAAGGTGCCCAACAGCACGGCGGCACCGACGGCCAGCCGCAGTCCTTTGATCGTCTTTGTCATCGCCTGAATCCCGCTGCCCGCTGGTGCGTCCGTTTGCCGGACATCTGCACACAGTCTAGCAGCAGAGGGTGCCATCACTCAACCGGGTCGTTGCGCGATGCGCGGCGTTGTCAGGGCAGGGGCAAACGCAGGATGACGGACCGGCGGTCAGACGCCGCCGGTCTGTCCGTCAGACGCCGCGCACCGTGTCGATCATCAGTTGCACATTGGCGGGGTCTGCCTCTGGTGTGATGCCGTGCCCAAGGTTGAAGATATGCGGCCCCTTGGCAAAGGCGTCCACGACCTTGCGGGTTTCGCGGATCAGGTCCTTGCCGCCGGTCACCATGTGGCGGGATGCAAGGTTGCCTTGCACGCAGCCGCCGCGCTGCACATGGGTTGCGGCCCATGTGGGCGTCACCCCATCGTCAAGCGCGATGCAATCCGCACCGATGGCCTTGTGCAGACCTTCGTATTTGACACCTGCCCCACGGGGGAATGCGATGACAGGCGTCTGCGGATGCCGCGCCTTGAGGGCTGCGGTAATTTCGCGCGCGGGTTCAACAGCGTATTTCACGAAATCCTCGCCTTGCAGCGACCCGGCCCAACTGTCGAAAATCTTCACCACTTCTGCACCGGCGTCGATCTGGCGGGACAGATAGGCGATGGTGCCTGCGGTGATCTTGGCCAAAAGCGCCTCGAACACGGGGCGGTTTTCGGATTTGAGGGCATGGGCGGGCCCCTGATCCGGCGTGCCCTGACCCGCAATCATATAGGTGGCGACGGTCCACGGCGCACCGGCAAAGCCGATCAGCGTCGTCTCTCGCGGCAGGGCGCGCGACAGGATGCGCACCGTTTCATAGACGGGCGACAGCACCGCATCGATTTCGTCCACGGGTTTCAGCCGGTCAAGGTCGGCTTGCGACGTGATGGTGGACAGGCGCGGCCCTTCGCCGGTGACAAACCACAGATCCGCCCCCAAGGCCTGCGGCAACAGCAGGATGTCGGCAAACAGAATCGCCGCGTCAAAGCCGTATCGCCGGATCGGCTGCAAGGTCACCTCTGCCGCCAGTTCCGGGTTATAGCACAGCGACAGGAAATCCCCCGCCTGTGCCCGTGTGGCCTTGTATTCCGGAAGATAGCGGCCGGCCTGTCGCATCATCCAGATGGGGGGGGTCGGCAGCGTCTCGCCCTTGAGGGCACGCAGAATGGTCTTTTGCTGGGGCATCGGGCGTCCTTTTCGTTGCATGTTTCGTCGCAATGCCGACCGCTGTTGTCAACCCGGATTGACACCGCTAACACTTGCCCCATGACGCTGCATTTGCCCACACCCGCCGCACCCTTTCGTATCGGAACACGCGGTTCGCCGCTTGCACTGGCGCAAGCCCACGAGACCCGCGCCCGTCTGGCACAGGCCTTTGACCTTCCGCATGACGCTTTTGCGATCACGGTGATCAAGGTGACCGGCGACCAGATTCAGGACCGCCCGTTGAAAGAGATCGGCGGCAAGGGTCTGTTCACCCGCGAAATCGAAGAGGCGCTGTTGTCCGGCCAGATCGACATCGCGGTTCATTCCATGAAAGACATGCCGACGCTGCAACCGGATGGCCTGCTGCTGGACACCTATCTGCCGCGCGAAGACGTGCGCGATGCCTTTGTGTCCTTGACCGCCCGTGGGCTGGCGGGGCTTGCCGAAGGGGCCACTGTCGGCACATCGTCCCTGCGCCGCCGGGCGCAGTTGCGGGCGCGACGGCCCGATCTGCATGTGGTCGAATTTCGCGGCAATGTGCAGACGCGGTTGAAGAAACTGGATGACGGCGTGGCCGTGGCCACATTTCTGGCGATGGCCGGGCTGAACCGGTTGGGCATGACGGATGTGCCGCACCACGCGATCAACGCCGACGACATGTTGCCCGCCATCGCCCAAGGGGCGATCGGCATCGAACGGCGCGCCGACGACACCCGCGCGGCAGAGATGCTGTCGGCCATTCATGACACACCCACCGGGCACCGGTTGTCTGCGGAACGGGCCTTGCTGCTGGCGTTGGACGGGTCATGCGAAACCCCGATTGCGGGTCTGGCCGAACTGGACGGCGACACCCTGCGCCTGCGCGGCGAAATCCTGCGCGAAGACGGCAGCCGCGTGTTGTCCGACGACATGACCGGACCCGTGGCGGACGGTCCGGCCATGGGGCGTGAAATGGCCGCAAAGCTTTTGCAGCGGGCGGGGCCGGGTTTCTTTGCCTGATCCGCTGCGACCCTGACCCTGCCGCCTGCGCGCAGGTCTGGCGGCATCAGGCGTCAGGCGTCAGGCGTCCAGCGGTGAATGGCGGTCAAGCCACAGGATCGCCAGCATGGCCAGAACCATCGTCGCAGCACCGACCACAGCCACCAATCCATAACCGCTGACTGCTGCCGCCCCGGCAAAAATCACGGCGCTTAATCCTTGGGCTGCGATCTGCTGCAGGGCAAGCAGGGACGCGCCCGCGCCCGCACGGCTTCCCAGCAGGTCCTGCAGGTATCCGATGGCCAGCGCATAGACCATCGCACCCCCCACACCGAACGGCACCACCAGCAGCCACAGGGCCGGACCCTGCGCCAGCGCGGGCAACAGGGCAAAACCTGTGGCATAGATAAAGACCCCGGCCGCAATGATATAAAGGCGGCGGATATAGTGTCGCAATTGCCCCAGCAGCAGGGTGACGACCACCTCGATGGCGACAAAGCCTGCAAAGAACAGCCCGACATCCCCCGCGCCGCGCCCCGGCACGGAATTCAGCAGCAACCCCACGACCACGCCCGCCAGCGCCGATCCACTGTGGATCGCGCCGACCAGCAGCACCCGCAGCAACACCGGACCCTGCACCATTTCCGCCAGCGATGCGCGAAATCCCAGACCTGATTTCACCTCGACCCAAGGGGCCACGGCATCGGGCGGCCACCAGCCGACAATCAGCGCCATCAGGACC
>JBBREW010000026.1:0-13930 GCA_038225335.1 Rhodobacterales bacterium | reverse complement strand
ATCCTGACCCGCGAGACCCTGCGCAATCCTGCCGTCCTGAGCGTGCGTCAGTTGCCGCGCAAGTTTTTCAACCGTGTGACACCATGGCCGAAACGACAGGTCGGGTTTGGCGGCGTCCTGCGGCTTTTGATCGAGTATCAGGGCGTGCGGTATATGCTGGCCTTGCTGCCGCTGGTGGTGATCGGGCTGGTCTGGAACGGGGCGGCGCTGCCGCTGGCACAGGCCCCGCTGCTGATGTTGTTCATCATCTGGTGGATCGAGATGCGGGTGCTGCGGGTGCCCGCCCACCGCCGCGCGGCCCTGATCGACGCGGCAGAGGCTGATCGCGGGCTGGATCATTTGCGGGTGCAGGCGCGGGCGGCGCTGACGCGGATCGGGGCAGGGCGCGGGATGCGTGCGGGCGTGCTGCATCTGGTTGTGGAACAGTCCGATCTGCGGCATCTGCCACCGTTGACCTATGTCTCTGTCCAGTCAGAGGACGGGCCGCAGGTGCTGGATCTGACGGCAGCGGAACAGGAGATCCTGCGCCAGACCCTGTTCCAGCCTCCCCTGTCCGAACGGATGCTGCACCGGATCAATCTGTCGCAGAACCTGTTTCTGCGCGACATCACGCTGGATGCGCGGTCGGTGTCCGCCCATGCGCGACTGGCTGCGGCGCTGGCACAGGCCTAGCGGGCCAGATCAATCAACCGACCGTATGGGGCGGTGACACCATGCCCGTCCGGGACGGCCCAGAAGACCGGAAAACGCGGTGCGACGCCCGGATCGCCATCAAGGTCTGTCAGAATGACCACCGCGCTGACGCCCAGTGCCGTGGCATGGCGGACCACCGGGGCGAAATCCGTGCCGCCGTCACGCGGCATGGGCGGCAAGGTCAGCCGGGTCTGCGAGGGGTCGATCCGGTCGGTGTGGCGGATGGCGTCGTCGAACACGGCCAGATGCAGGTCCACGCGCAGCCGACGCGCGATGCCCGTCACCTCTGCCCAGAACAGCGCCAGCCGTGCGTCGTCGATGCTGCCCGACGCGTCGATGGCGACCAGCAGGCGGGCGATGTCGGTCTGCGCGGCAAACCCGGGCTGAAACCCCGGTGTCGCCGTTCCCGCCTGTTGCGCCTGTGCGGCGGCAGCGATCCAGCGGCGCGACGGGCGGCGGGGATCGGCCCGGCGATCCATCATGACGGTCTGTGTCAGCAAGCGCCGCAGGATCAGATGCCAAGGCGTCGCCGGATCGGGAATGTCCGCCAGACGGTGCAGGGCTGTGCCGATGCCACGCCCGGCGGCGCGGCCTGCCTCTGCTGCGCGGGTCAGGTGTTGGCGCCAGCGGGCGGTCTGTGTCGTGGTGTCGTCCTGATCCGCGTCGGGTGCGGGATCAATGTCGCCGCCGAACCCTTGGGCGCGCGCATAGGTGCGGATGCGGTCGGCGCGGTCACCGGTTTCACCCTGCTGCGGCAGCAAGGTCAGATACAGGCGTTCCACATCCCAGTCGGTCAGTGCGGCATCCCGTGGCAGACCCGCCGCAGCCAACCCCGACAGCGTCACGGCAGGCCGGGGCAGGGCATAGTCCGCCTGTTCCAGCACGCTGTTGATCAGCGCATCGGCGGCAAGGTTGAACAGATCGGCGTCGAAATCCGCGCCGTGCCGGTCCGCCAGGTCCGCCGCGCGGGGTGCATGACGCAAGGCCACGTGCAGGATGTGATGCGCCGCCAACCCCACCTGTTCGTGGGGCGCAAGGTCGGCAAAGTCCGGGCCATAGGTGATGGTCGTGCCCCCAGACCGGGTGGCCGCGCCGTCGCGGTGATCGCACCACAGTGCAAGTGCGGCCAGCGCAGGGTCGGTTTCGGCCAGTGTCTGCAACGCCGGACCCGCGCGCGTGCTGTGTGGCCCCGTCATCGGGGGGGCTGTGCGGCCCGGTCGGCCTGATAGGACGCATAGGCGTCAGAGGTGCGGAACGCCTCTTGCCAGCCTTCGGTCAGGACGCGGTCGATCAGCAGTTCCATGCCATAGGTCGTCAGTTCCGCCAGCGGCATCCGCGTAAATCCGTCGCCGCGCAGACGGGCCAGATGGCGGATGTCGGCCATGATCGCGATACTGTCAGGCAGGGTGTCGCGGTCTGCCAGTGTGACCAGCGCATAGACCAGCGCCGTCAGCCCGTGCAGGCTGTCGGGATACAGGGCGGCACGGTCGCGGGGTGCGGCTGCGATCATGTCGGCCACCTGCACGGTTGCTGCGATGTCGCGTTCCAGCAAGGCAAACTCTGCCGCTGCGGCCTGACCCACGGTGCCGGCGATCAGGACATCGCGCAGGGCCCGGTCAGTGACGGCCCCCATCAGCGCGCTGACCCGCGCCCATGACCGGGGTGTGCAGGTGATGACATGCCCGCGCTGCACCGCATCCTGCGTCGTATCCAGCAGATCGGGCCGGGTGCGGACAAAGGCGATGACCGCCGGATGCAGCCGTTGCGGCACGGCAAAGCCGGTGATCCAGTCGGCGGGTTCGGCCACCATGGACAGATGGATCAGCCGGTCGGACAAGGCTGTGCCCATGTCATAGGCGATGGCCCCGTCATCGACGGTATTGCCTGCGGCCACGATAAAGGTGTTGGCAGGCAGGACATGCTGCCCCACCCGTCGTTCCTGCAACAGACCGTAAACGGTCGGTTGCAGACCCGGCGCGGCGGCGGTCAGTTCGTCCAGAAACAGAATGGCGGGCCGGGCGGGATCGTGGGGCAGATCCTCTGGCGGATACCAGACGGTGCGGCGGGTGTCGTGGTCATAAAATGGCAGACCGCGCAGATCCTGCGGCTCGATAGTGGTCAGGCGCAGGTCGAACAGGCGACTGCCGGTCTCTGTTGCCAGCTGGCTGACGATCTGTGTCTTGCCGATGCCGGGGCGGCCATGCAACATCCATGACGCGGTCATCCGCCCTGCAACCTGTGCGGCATGGCCTGCGCGCAGCGCGTCCAGCGCCCGCCCGGCGGAAATCGGTGTTGTATTGATCGTCATTGCGGTGCTGCCTCCTGCGGGGCAAGGGTAGCAGCGCAGGGCGGCGGGGCAAGACGGTCGCTTGTCACGGCTGCCACATGGCGTTTCGCGATCAGGTCCACTAAGCCTGATGCAGCAGGTGGCCAAGGAGACGCATCATGACAGAAAACTGGATCGCCCGTTTTCCCGGCCTTGCCGCCCTGTCGCCTGATGTGCGCCACACGCTGATCGCCGACAGCCGGATCGTCGCGGTCCCCAAGGGCACGCGGATCTTTGGCCCCGGCCAGTCGCCCGAAAACCTGTTGCTGCTGCTGGACGGTGCCGTGCGGGTCCATCAGACATCGGATCAGGGGCGCGAAATCGTGCTGTACCGCGTGAATGCCGGTGAAAGCTGTGTCCTGACCACGGCCTGCATGCTGGCCCACGAGGATTATTCTGCCGAAGGTCATGCGGATACGGACGTGCGCGCCGTGGCGATCCCGCGCCGGGTGTTTGACGATCTGGTGACGCGGTCGATCCCGTTTCGCAATTTTGTCTTTGCCGCCTATTCCCAGCGGATCACCGACCTGTTCCACGTGATCGAGGAGATCGCATTTCAGCGGCTGGATATCCGGCTTGCGCAGCGGCTTGGCACCCTTGCCGGTGATACGGACGAGGTGCGCACGACGCATCAGGATCTGGCCGTCGAACTGGGGTCCGCACGCGAGGTGATTTCCCGCCAGCTGGCAGAATTTCAGCGGCGGGGCTGGATTGCGCAGTCGCGGGGGCGGGTGACGCTGCTGGACCGCGACGCCATCGCGGCACTGGCTGCGGCAGCCTGATAAAAAGATTCAGATAAAACGCGCGACGGTGACAAGGTCACCGACGGCGCGGCGCGGTTTGATTAGGTGTGGGTCATCACACATCAAAGGATCAGACCGATGACACCCAATATTGGCACCACGGACCGGGCGCTGCGCCTGTTGGCGGGCATTGCCCTGCTGGGTCTGGCATGGCTTGCACCGATTGCCCTGTTCACATCGACGACCGCGCTTGTGCTGGCGACGGTGGTGGGCGTCGTGATGATCGTGACCGCGCTGGTGCGGTTCTGCCCGCTTTATGCCGTGCTGGGTATCAAGACCTGCCCGGTGCCATGATGGACACCGCCTTTACACCTTTGCAGTCGCTGGGCGGCGGTGGGCTGATCGGATTGGCCGCTGTGCTGCTGATGGGGCTGCATGGCCGCATTTTCGGCGCGACCGGCGTTTTGACCGGGTTGATCGCGCCGACATCGCGTCCCGATTTCGCATGGCGCGCCGTGCTGTTGCTGGGCATGGTCAGCGGCCCGCTGCTGATCCTTGCCCTGACGGGGTCCATGCCCCGTGTCGATGTGCCGGTGTCGACGTCGATGCTGGTGGTCGGTGGCTTGCTGGTCGGCGTGGGCGTCACCTATTCCGCGGGCTGCACCTCGGGGCATGGCGTGTGCGGGCTGGCCCGGCTGTCGCCGCGGTCGCTTGCCTCTGTCGTGACCTTCATGCTGGCCACCGGCGTCACCGTCTTCATCATCCGCCACGTGATCGGAGCCTGACCGATGAAATTTCTATCGCTGTATCTGATCGGGCTGATCTTCGGCATCGGGATATCGGTGTCCGGGATGGCGAACCCGGCCAAGGTGCTGAACTTTTTTGACGTTGCAGGGACATGGGACCCCAGCCTTGCCTTTGTCATGGGGGGGGCGGTGATCGTGACCTATCTGGGTTACCGGTTCGTGCTGCGCCGACCGATGCCCGTGATGGCGGACCGTTTTCACCTGCCGACCAACCGGATCATCGACGCACGCCTGCTGGGCGGGTCTGCGGTGTTCGGGATCGGCTGGGGTATCGGCGGTTTCTGCCCCGGTGGTGCATTGCCCGCGCTGGGGACCGGATCGCCCGACGTCTTCATCTTTACCGGCGCATTGCTGGCCGGAATTCTACTCGCGCGGGCTGTGTCAGTCGTGCGCAATCCACGCCGGGCTATGGCGTGACAGTTCCTGAAAGGACCAAGACAATGACCGAATTTCCCGTGGACATGACCGTGACCCCGCAGGTCACCGCATTTTTCGACGCCGCGACCAATACCATCAGTTATGTGGTCAGGGACCCCGCATCGACGTCCTGTGCGATCATCGACAGCGTGATGGACATCGACTATGCCGCAGGGCGGATCACCTATGATCACGCGGACAAGATGATCGCCTATGTGCGCGACAACGGCCTGACCCTTGAATGGCTGATCGAAACCCATGTCCATGCGGACCATCTGTCCGCCGCGCCCTATATCCAGGCGGCTTTGGGGGGCAAGATCGGGATCGGGGACCAGATCATGGTCGTGCAGGAAACCTTTGGCAAGATTTTCAACGAAGGCACCGAATTCCAGCGCGACGGGTCGCAGTTCGACGCCCTGTTCAAGGATGGCGATACCTATCAGGTCGGCACGATGCCCGTGTTTGCGATCTATACGCCGGGCCACACGCCCGCCTGCATGGTGCATGTGATCGGGGATGCCGCCTTTGTCGGTGACACCCTGTTCATGCCCGATGGCGGATCAGCCCGCGCCGATTTCCCCGGCGGGGATGCCGCGACGCTGTATGACAGCATCCAGCGGGTGCTGACGCTGCCCGACGACATGCGCCTGTTCATGTGCCACGACTATGGCCCCGATGGCCGCGAGATCGCGTGGGAAACCACCGTCGGAGAGGAGAAGGCGCACAACATCCATGTCGGCAACGGCGCGACAAAGGAAGAATTCGTCAAATTCCGCACCGACCGGGATGCAACGCTGGCCGTGCCGAAACTGATCATCCCGTCTTTGCAGGTCAACATGCGGGCGGGCGAACTGCCGCGCGATGCCGACGGCAATGTGATGCTGAAGGTGCCGGTCAACAGTCTTTGAGCAAGCCCGAAAGGCGGTCCGTCGTGGATATCAGAAAGATCACCGAAGATGTGTCCGTCGCGCCGCAGATTGCGACAGGCGACATGGCCACCCTGCGCGCTGCTGGGTTTGCCAGCATCATCAACAACCGGCCCGACGGTGAAAGCGCCGATCAGCCGACCCATGCCGCGATTGCGGCGGCGGGGCAGGCGGCAGGGTTGCAGGTGCGGCATCTGCCCGTGGTGTCCGGGCAGATCACGGATGCGGATGTGGCGGCCTTTGCGGGCGCGCTGGCTGACCTTCCGGGACCGGTGCTGGCGTTTTGCAAATCCGGCACAAGGGCCGCGACCCTGTGGACGATGGCGCAGGCCGACACACTGCCTGCGGATGTGCTGCTGGCGCGGACGCGGGGCGCGGGTTACGACATGACCGACACGGTGGCCAGGCTGCCAAAGGTGCAGCGCACACCCGACATCCGCGCCGACATCGTGATCGTGGGCGCAGGGTCCGCAGGTATCGCCACGGCGGCCAGCCTTCTGGCGCGGGACGGGACGCTGGACATTGCCATCATCGACCCGTCAGAGGTGCATTATTATCAACCCGGCTGGACGATGGTTGGTGCCGGCGTCTTTGACGCGGCACAGACGCGGCGGCAGACCGCCACGCTGATTCCCGTGGGCGTCAACTGGATCAAGGCAGCGGTCGCGGATGTTCTGCCCGATGCCAATGCGGTCGCCCTGACCGACGGGCGCATCGTCGGCTATGCCCGGTTGGTCGTCTGTCCGGGGCTGGACCTGCATTGGGACGGTATCGCGGGTCTGAGCGATGCCTTGGGGCGCAACGGTGTCACATCGAATTACCGGTCTGATCTGGCCCCCTATACCTGGTCCCTTGTGCAGGGGATGACAGCGGGACGGGCGCTGTTCACCCAGCCGCCGATGCCGATCAAATGCGCCGGTGCGCCACAAAAGGCCATGTATCTGTCCGGCGACGCCTGGGCGCGGCGGGGCGTGCTGAAACACATCGACATCCAGTTCATGAACGCGGGTGGCGTGTTGTTCGGGGTCAAGGACTATGTGCCTGCGCTGATGGAGTATGTGGCAAGATACGACGCGACGCTGAATTTCTTTCACACACTGACGGCGATCGACGGGGCGGCGAAAACCGCGACCTTTGCGGTCAATGCGCCGGATACACCGCCGACACAGGTCACAATCGATTTCGACATGATCCACGTCTGCCCCCCGCAGCGCGCGCCGGGGTTCATACGGGATTCGGCCCTCGCTGATGCGGCAGGCTGGGTCGATGTCGATCCGGCGACCCTGCGGCACAAGACCTATGCCAACATCTGGTCGCTGGGCGATGTCATGAACGCCCCCAATGCCAAGACGATGGCAGCGGCGCGCAAGCAGGCCCCGGTTGTGGCCGACAACATCATGGCCGACATGGCGGGCAGACCGGCTGTTGCGGCATATGACGGTTACGGGTCATGTCCCCTGACCGTGGAGCGTGGCAAGATCGTGCTGGCGGAATTCGGCTATGGCGGTAAATTGTTGCCCAGTTTCCCCGAATGGCTGATCGACGGCACACGGCCTAGCCGCCTTGCCTGGATGCTGAAGGCGCAGGGGCTGCCGCAGGTGTACTGGCACGCCATGCTGAAAGGCCGGGAATGGATGGCTGAACCCGGCCCATTGACCCGCTGAGCCCGCCAACCTGACCACCCGGTGTGACCTGCGCCGGTCACCAGACCTGTCCGAAAGTAGTTCCATGCCCGCCTTTTCCCTTGCCCGTGCCTTGCCGATCCTGACTTGGGGCCGGACCTATAATCGGGCAAACCTGTCCAATGACATGATGGCTGCCGTCATCGTGACGATCATGCTGATCCCGCAGTCGCTGGCCTATGCGATGTTGGCGGGACTGCCGCCAGAGGCGGGGCTTTACGCCTCTGTTGCGCCGATCATCCTGTATGCGATTTTCGGGACCAGTCGCGCGCTGGCTGTGGGACCGGTGGCGGTCGTGTCGCTGATGACGGCGGCGGCCATCGGCAATGTGGCTGAACAGGGCACGATGGGTTACGCCGTGGCCGCGCTGACGCTGGCGGGGTTGTCGGGCGTCATGATGCTGGTGATGGGCGTGCTGCGGCTGGGGTTTCTGGCGAACTTTCTGTCGCATCCCGTGGTTGCGGGGTTCATCACCGCATCGGGCATCCTGATCGCGCTTAGTCAGGTGAAACATCTGCTGGGGATCACCGCATCCGGCGATACGGTGCCGGAACTGGTGACGACACTGTTCGCCAATCTGGGCGCTGTGAACGGGCCGACGTTGCTGATCGGCGTGGCGGCGACGGCGTTCCTGTTCTGGGTGCGCAAGGGTCTGAACCCGCTGCTGCGCCGCTGGGGTCTGTCACCGGCCATGGCCGGGGCGCTGACAAAGGCGGGACCGGTGCTGGCCGTGGTGGTGACGACACTGGCGGTCTGGGCGCTGGGTCTGGCCGATCACGGCGTGCGCATCGTCGGGGCCGTGCCACAAAGCCTGCCGCCGCTGACGTTTCCATCCCTGTCGCCTACGCTGATCGGGCAATTGTTGCTGCCCGCGCTGCTGATTTCCGTCATTGGATTCGTGGAATCGATTTCCGTGGCGCAGACCCTTGCCGCCAAGAAAAGGCAGCGCATCGACCCGGATCAGGAACTGATCGGGTTAGGGGCCGCGAACGTCGCCGCCGCCTTTTCGGGGGGGTTTCCGGTCACGGGGGGATTTTCCCGGTCCGTCGTCAATTATGACGCTGGTGCGGATACGCCGGCCGCAGGGGCCTATACCGCCGTTGGTCTGGCCATTGCGGCCTTTGCCCTGACGCCGCTGATCTTTTTCCTGCCCAACGCCACCCTTGCGGCGACGATCATCGTGGCGGTCCTGAGCCTTGTGGATTTCAGCATCCTGCGCAGCAGCTGGTCCTATTCCCGCGCCGATTTCGCTGCCGTGCTGGTGACGATCCTTGCAACCCTGTGGTTCGGTGTCGAAGTGGGGGTATCGGCGGGTGTGATCCTGTCGGTCCTGCTGCACCTTTATAAAACATCCAAACCCCATATCGCAGAGGTGGGCTGCGTGCCCGGTACCCAGCATTTCCGCAATATCGACCGCCACGCGGTGCAGACGGATCGCGCGATCCTGACCTTGCGGATCGACGAAAGCCTGTATTTCGCCAATGCCCGCTATCTGGAGGATTACGTGCTGAACCGCGTGACAGGGGACCCCGCCATCCGCGACGTGATTCTGATGTGTTCGGCGGTGAACGACATTGATTTCAGCGCCCTTGAAAGCCTTGAAGCCCTGAACAGCCGATTGGCCGACATGACCATCCGCCTGCATCTGTCAGAGGTGAAAGGCCCGGTCATGGACCGCCTGAAGCGGAGCCATTTCATCCCCCACATGACGGGCAGTATCTATCTGTCACAATTCGAGGCTGTCGAAAAGCTGCGCAACCTGTCGCCGGACGCGGCCTGATCGCTTTGACATCAAAGGGCGGGCGTGGTCTGAAAAGGACATGCGTATTTTATGCCTGATCCTGATGTTGCTGTGGCCTGCCGTTGGTGTGGCCCAGACCCGCGCCGCCACAGAGCAGCAATTCCGCGTCTGGCTGGATCAGGTGGTCTGGCCGCGTGCCAATGCCCAAGGCGTGGCGCGCGACACGTTCCAGCGGGCCTTTGACGGGGTTGTGCTGAACTGGGATCTGCCCGATCTGGTGCCGCCGGGGATGGCGGCCGCCCCGCAGCAAAGCCAGCAATCGGAATTTGGCGCACCGGGGCGTTATTTCAACGCAGGCAGCGTTGATGGGGCCACGTCTGTCGGTCGCCAGATGGCCGGGCAGCACGCGGGCGTGCTATCGCGTGTCGAGGCCGCGACCGGGGTGCCGGGCCGGATCATCCTTGGCGTCTGGGGCCGCGAAAGCGGGTACGGGCGGGCCGATATTCCCTATGACGTGTTTGCCGTGCTTGGCACCATGGGGTTCATGTCAACGCGCGCTGCCTATTTCACCGACGAACTGGTGGCGGCGCTGATGATCGCACAGCGCGGCGCATCGCCCCGCGCCCTCAAAAGCAGTTGGGCGGGTGCCATGGGGCAGCCGCAGTTCATGCCATCGAACTATCTGGCCTATGCAACCGATGGCGACGGCGACGGGCGCGCGGATATCTGGGGGTCGGCGGCGGATACGATTGCGTCCATCGGCACCTATCTGCAACGCCACGGCTGGGTCGCAGGCCGCGATTGGGGGTTCGAGGTGACAGTCCCCGCCACCGTGTCCTGCGCGCTGGAAGGACCCGATCAGGGACGTTTGATTTCAGACTGGGCCGCAGCAGGGGTGCAGCGCACCAGCGGGGCGGCGTTTCCGGCGCACGAGTTGCGCGCGGTCGGTTTCCTGATGATGCCCGCCGGTCGCAACGGTCCGGCCTTTATCGTCACGCCGAACTTTTATGCGCTGAAACAATACAACAACTCTGACCTTTATGCCCTGTTTGTGGGGCATGTGGGGGATCGCATCCAATACGGCAGCGGAGGCTTTGCCGGGCGCTGGGGGGATGTGGGCGGGCTGCGCCGTTCCGATGTCGCCGCCATGCAGCGCGGGCTGGAATCGCTGGGGCATGACGTCGGCGGTGCGGACGGGCTGGCCGGGTTCAAGACACGGCGCAGCATCGGCCGCTGGCAGGCCGCGACAGGGCAGGGACAGACGTGTTTCCCAGATGCCCGCATCGTGGCGGCCCTTGCGCGTCGCTGATGCTGCTGGATCAATAGAAACCCAGATCAGCCACCGCCACATCCGCGTCGCCCGCCTGACCGATGGACAGGATCCCGACCCGGCGCAGGCGCTGCGGATCAAAGGCGTGGTCGGTGCGATGCGCTTCGAACCCGGTGAACGGCAGGTGCAGGGTCTGCCATGCGGGCGTGGCCACCACCGCCACGCGGTAGGATTGCCACGGCCGCGTCAGGTCGGTGGTGCGCAGGCGGATATCGTAGGTCTGCCCGTCACCCCAAAGGGTGCAGACCAGCCCGTCATAGCCGCTGGCGTCAAAGGCGCTGCCATCGGGGCGCAGATCGGCGGCCATCTGCACAAACCCGCCGTCATTGTCCAGGGACACGCGCCCGGTCAGCCGCATCGCCTGACGCCCGTCAATCAGCGCGGGTGCAATCCCCCCCGCAGACACGCCGCCCATCACGGTGTCCGCCACATATTCCCACGTCAGATCCGGTGTCATCGCGCTGCGCCCTTGTTGTGGTGTCATGCCATGACCTAGCGCCCGATCGCCGGGGCGCAAAGCGTCCCTTGGCGCAGGCCCCCGGCCCCGCTATCACACAGGACCAACTGACACGAAGGGAGCCGTCCGTGGACGCCGCAGCAGACCGTATCATCCGCACCATCGCCACCGAGATCGGGGCCAGACCGGATCAGGTGGCATCCGCTGCGGCCTTGCTGGATGGCGGTGCGACGGTGCCCTTTGTCGCGCGTTACCGCAAGGAAGCGACGGGCGGTCTGGACGACACGCAGCTGCGCACCCTGAACGACCGGCTGGATTATCTGCGGGATCTGGAAAAGCGCCGCACGGCGATCACCGGATCAATCAGGGACCAGGGCAAGCTGACCGACGATCTGGCACGGGCCATCGCCCGGGCCGAAACCAAATCCACGCTGGAGGATCTGTATCTGCCGTTCAAACCCAAACGGCGGACCAAGGCGATGATCGCCCGCGAAAACGGTCTGGACCCGCTGCTGCGGGCGATCCTGTCCGACCGGCGCGCCGATCCGGTGCAACTGGCGCAGACGTTCGTGACGGACACGGTGCCCGGGACAAAGGAGGCCCTGTCCGGTGCCCGCGACATCCTGATCGAAGATCTGGCAGAGGATGCAACCCTGCTGGGCCGTCTGCGCCAGATCATGCAGGACGAGGCGGACATCACCGCGCGGCTGATCGACGGCAAGGCAGAGGCGGGTGCCAAGTTTTCCGACTACTTTGACCACCGCGAACGCTGGTCAAGGATTCCGGCGCACCGGGCGCTGGCGATCCTGCGCGCAGCCAAGGAAGACATCGTGACCGTCGATATCGCGCCGGACCCCGATACGGTGCTGCCGCGTATCCACGACGCCATCGCGTCCCGCATCGGGATCACGGGGCAGGCCCCGGGCGATCTGTGGTTGCGCGACGCGGTCGTCTGGGCGTGGAAGGTGAAGCTGAGCCTGACCATGTATATGGACCTGATGACCGACCTGCGCAAACGCGCGCATGACGAAGCCATCGCGGTCTTTGCCCGCAATCTGCGCGCGCTGCTGCTGGCCGCCCCCGCCGGGGCAAAGCGGACCCTTGGCCTTGATCCCGGCATCCGCACCGGATGCAAGATCGCGATTGTCGATGAAACCGGCAAGGTGCTGGCGACGGATACGATCTATCCGTTCCAGCCGCGCAACGATCTGACCGGGGCCACCGCGACGCTGACCCGGTTGATCACCCAGCACCGCGTCGGTCTGGTTGCCATCGGCAACGGCACGGCCAGCCGCGAATCCGAACGGCTGGTGGATGCGGTCATCGCGGCCCTGCCCAAAGGTGCCGGCGCCACAGCCGTGCCCGCCAAGGTGATCGTGTCAGAGGCGGGCGCATCGGTCTATTCCGCGTCGGAACTGGCAGCAAAAGAGTTCCCGGACCTTGATGTGTCCCTGCGCGGGGCCGTGTCGATTGCCCGTCGCCTGCAGGACCCGCTGGCAGAATTGGTCAAGATCGCGCCAGAGGCAATCGGCGTGGGGCAGTATCAGCACGACGTGGACCAGCGGCGCCTGTCGCAATCGCTGGACGCGGTGGTCGAGGATGCGGTGAACGCCGTGGGCGTCGATCTGAACATGGCCTCTGCCCCCCTGCTGGCGCGGGTGGCGGGTGTCGGGCCGGTTCTGGCGCAGGCCATCGTCACGCACCGGGACACCCACGGCGCATTCCCATCGCGCAAGGCCCTGCTGAAGGTGGCGGGGCTGGGGCCAAAGGCGTTTGAACAATGCGCCGGTTTCCTGCGGGTGCGGGACGGGGCCGAACCGCTTGACGCCTCTGCCGTGCATCCAGAGGCTTACGGCGTCGCGCGGCGGATCGTGCAGGCCTGCGGCCGTGACATCCGCGCGATCATGGGTGACAGCACGGCCCTGTCGGGCCTGCGTCCGGAACAGTTCGTGGACGATACCTTCGGTCTGCCCACCCTGCGCGACATCCTGACAGAATTGGAAAAACCGGGTCGCGATCCGCGGCCGGATTTCAGGACGGCGACATTTGCCGATGGCGTGGACAGCATCACAGACCTGCGGCCCGGCATGGCGCTTGAAGGGACGGTCACGAACGTCGCGGCCTTCGGGGCCTTTGTCGATATCGGGGTGCATCAGGATGGTCTGGTGCATGTCAGCCAGCTTGCCGACCGGTTCATCAAGGACCCGCACGAGGTGGTGAAGGCGGGCGATGTGGTCCGGGTCCGCGTGACAGAGGTCGATGTCCCCCGCAAGAGGATCGGACTGACCATGCGCAAGGACAACGCCGGGACAGCGACGGCAACGCCAGCAACATCACCGGCGCAGGCAAAGCCGGGGCAACGCCCGGCAGCCACGGCCCGTCCGCAGCATGCCAAGGCGCCGCAACCGCATGCACCGGCGTCCAAGCCGGGGGCCGGTGGCAACGATGCCATGGCGCAGGCCCTTGCAGCGGCCTTGTCACGCAAGCCGTGACAGGCTGGGATTTGCCGGTTTTCAGGGCGACCACGAAAAACGTCGCATGAAATGTCGAAAGATGCGATTTTGGACTTGCGCGTTGTTGTGACTGCTCGTAGAAGCCCCTTCACCGGCGGCGCAGTGATGTGGTTCTGGTGTAGCGGACGGGGCGGCTGGGGTGACTTGGTGGTTTTGTTTGCTGGAAAAAATCTTGAGGATTGAGGCGGGGCGCGCCGATACGATGGCGCACACTGTTTCTTTTTGCCTCTACGCTGTTTGAAATTTTAGTATCTGAAGAGATATGTGGGCGGTTTGGTTCGGTTCGATGGATCAGA
>JBBREW010000025.1:0-14073 GCA_038225335.1 Rhodobacterales bacterium | reverse complement strand
TTCGCGCAGCCGCGGTTCGTCCGCGAGGGCCTTTTCGATGCTGACGGGTTTGACGCCTTCGACGGGGATCATCTTGGACAGGCGGTCCACCTGTCCGTAGGGCATCTGCAACACGCGCCCCACGTCGCGCACCGCAGCCTTGGACAGAAGCGCACCGAATGTGATGATCTGCCCGACCCGGTCACGGCCGTATTTGTCCTGCACATAGCGGATCACCTCTTCGCGGCGGTCCATGCAGAAGTCGATGTCGAAATCGGGCATACTGACCCGTTCGGGGTTCAGGAACCGTTCGAACAGCAGGCTGTAGCGCAGCGGATCAAGGTCGGTGATCAGCAGCGCATAGGCCACCAGTGACCCGGCCCCCGACCCCCGGCCCGGACCCACGGGAATCCCGTTGTCCTTGGCCCAGCGGATGAAATCGGCCACGATCAGGAAATAGCCGGGAAACCCCATGCGTTCGATGATGCTGAGTTCAAAATCCAGCCGCGCCGCGTAATCGGCGACGGGGGCGGCGTGGGGGATGACGGACAGGCGGAACGCCAGACCTTTCTGTGCCTGACGCCGCAGTTCAGCGACCTCGTCATCGGCGAATTTCGGCAGGATCGGCGCGCGTTTATAGACCTTGAAAGCACAGCGCCGGGCGATTTCGACGGTATTGTCCAAGGCCTCTGGCAGATCGGCGAACAGCGTCGCCATTTCGCGTTCGGATTTGAAATAGTGCTGCGGCGTCAGGCGTCGCCGTGGTTCCGACTGATCGACATAGGCCCCGTCAGAGATGCACAGCAAGGCGTCGTGCGCCTCGTACAAGCCTGTTTTCGGGAAATAGACATCGTTGGTCGCGACCAGTGGCAGGCCCTTGGCATAGGCCATTTCGATCAACCCCTGTTCGGACAGGGCCTCTGCCTCTGGCAGGCCGCCGCCGTCGGGGTGGCGTTGCAGTTCCACATAAAGGCGATCACCGAACAGGGCGTGCAGGGTGTCCAGCACCTCTTCTGCGCGGGGGCGCTGGCCTTGGCGCAGCAACCGCCCCAACGGGCCGTCCGGTCCTCCCGTCAGGCAGATCAGCCCGCCTGCATGATGGCTTAACACGTCAAGGTCGATCATCGGCAACCGCCCGCCGTTGTCGACATAGGCGGCAGAGTTCAATTTCAGGAGGTTCAGATACCCCGCCTCTGTCTGCGCCAGCAGCACGATCGGGGCGGGCGCCGCATCGCGGCGGCCCGGATCGGCGGCGGTATAGACCAGCGACATCTGGCAGCCAATGATTGGCTGGATTCCCGCCTTGGCCGCATATTCGCTGAATTCCAGCGCGGCAAACAGGTTGTTGGTGTCGGTGACGGCCACGGCGGGCATACCGGCCGCCTCTGCCATGCCAGCCAGTTTTTTCACCGGAACAGCCCCTTCCAGAAGGGAGTATTCCGTGTGCACGCGCAGGTGGATGAATCGGGGGGATATTGTCATGGCCCGACACTAGGGTGCGGCGGCCATCGGGAAAAGCCGATAACACTTAGCCATGAACCTAAGTGTATTGACGCAGGCAGGATGCCGCCGCATGATACGGGGATGAGCATCCACCTGAACGCCTTTTTCGCCGCCCTGTCCGATCCCACACGCCGCGCGGTTGTCGAACAACTGGCCCGTGGTCCCGCATCGGTCAGCGCGCTGGCCGCCCCGCACCCCATGGCGCTGCCCAGTTTCATGAAACATCTGGCGGCACTGCAACAGGCGGGGCTGGTGCATACGGTGAAAAAAGGCCGGGTACGCATGTGCCATCTGGATGCCACACCGCTGGTCGCCGCCCAAGGCTGGATCGCGTGGCAGCGCAGGTTGTGGGAAACCCGGCTGGATCACATGGACCAGATGGCACTGGCGCTGGATGGCCAGCCCGGTGATGACACCCCCCCGCATGAAAGGCAGACCGACGATGACCGATGACACAACACTCAGCTTTACGCGGTCCCTGCGCGCCAGCCCTGCGGCGATCTGGCGCTGCTGGACGGAACCGGACCTGATCCGACAATGGTTCGCCCCCCACCCCGTCGCCGTGACACAGGTGGACATCGACCCGCGGCCCGGCGGCATCTTCCGCACGGTCATGGTGGTGCCCGATCACGGCACGATGGACCCGGCGGCGGGCTGTATTCTGGTGGCAGAACCTGCGCGCAGACTGGTCTGGACCAATGCGCTGGGACCGGGGTTCCGGCCCAATGCCTTTGGCGACGGCCCAATGGATTTCGCCTTTACCGCCGACATCCGGATCGCCGCCGCCGACACGGGCAGCACCTATACCGCAACGGTCCTGCACGCGACGGCCACGGCGGCACAGGCGCACAGCGACATGGGATTTTATGACGGCTGGGGCACGGTCGCCACGCAACTGGATGCGGTGGCGATCACCCTGTGACCCGCAGCACCTGTGACTGACGTTGCAGCAAAACACGGCAAGGGGGCGGCCACGGCCCCTGCCAAGGCTTGCAAATCGCGGCGCGACACGTTTTCATGCTGCAAACGGGGGCCGACTTCTACGCCGCATCGACGTCGTCCATACCGCCCGGATCTGGTAACGCGGCAGGTTTTCACATGGATATCACGTTTCTTCTGAACGGAGAGACGGCCACCGCCCAAGGTGCGCCCACGACCACTTTGCTGGACTGGCTGCGCGAAAACAGGGGGCTGTCCGGCACCAAGGAAGGCTGCAACGAAGGCGATTGCGGGGCCTGCACGGTGATGGTCACCGACGCCCACGGTGCCCACAGCCTGAACGCCTGCATCCTGCTGTTGCCGCAACTGGCGGGCAAGGCCGTGCGCACGGTCGAAGGCATCGCCGGGCCGGATGGCGCGTTGCACCCGGTGCAGACGGCCATGGTCGATCATCACGGGTCGCAATGCGGGTTCTGCACGCCGGGGTTCGTGGTCAGCATGGCCACGGCGCATCTGAACGGCCGCACGGACCACGACGACCAACTGGCGGGCAATCTGTGCCGCTGCACCGGATACGCCCCCATCGTGCGCGCGGCACAGGCCGCCGCAGCGACCCCCGTGCCCGCATGGATGCGTGATTCGGCCCCCGGTGGCGATACACCCTTTGCCCCCGCGACGGCGGATGCGCTGGCGGCGTGGTATCTGGACCATCCGGACGGCACCCTGATCGCAGGCGCGACGGATGTCGGTCTTTGGGTGACAAAGCAGTTCCGCGATCTGGGCGATGTGGCGTTCCTGCACGCCTGCACCGACCTGCAGGACATCGCCGTCACGCCGGATGCGATCCGCATCGGCGCGGGCGTTACCATGACGCGCGTGCTGGACGCCGTGGCGCAGGATTACCCGTCCTATGCCGCGATGATCCGGCGCTATGGTTCGGTGCAGGTCCGCAATGCGGCGACCATCGGTGGCAATATCGCCAACGGCAGCCCGATCGGGGACAATCCCCCCGCGCTGATCGCGCTGGACGCGGTGCTGCACCTGCGGCGGGGCGATACGCTGCGCGACTTGGCCTTGGCGGATTACTTTCTGGCCTACGGCAGGCAAGACCGGCAACCCGGTGAATTCGTGACCGGTGTGACGATCCCGCGGGGGCAGGCCGATCACCGGGTCTATAAACTGTCGAAACGGTTCGATCAGGATATCTCTGCCGTCTGCGGGGCGTTTGACGTGACCGTCACGGGCGGTGTCGTGACGCGGATCCGCGTCGCATTCGGCGGCATGGCAGGGGTGCCCAAACGCGCCACGGCGGTCGAGGCGGCCCTGTTGGATCAGCCGTGGACGACGGCCACGATCAACCATGCCCTGCCCGCCTTTGCACAGGATTTCCAGCCGCTGTCGGACATGCGCGCCAGTGCGGCTTACCGCCTGCAAACGGCGCAGAACATGTTGCGCCGGTATCACGCCGATCTGTCCGGACACAGCGTGGATGTGCGGGCATTGGACGGGCGGACCATTGACGGGAAAATCGATAACGGGCAGATCGATGACGGGCGGGGGATCGGCGCATGACCGTCGCAACCCCCCTCCCCCACGACAGCGCCACGTTGCACGTCACGGGGGCCGCGCGGTATATCGACGATCTGCCCGTGCCGCGCGATACGCTGCATCTGGCGTTTGGCCTGTCGGCGGTCGCGCGCGGCGCGCTGACCGGGCTGGATCTGGATGCGGTACGGAACGCCGCCGGTGTCGTGGCTGTGCTGACGGCGGCTGATCTGCCCTTTGCCAACGATGTGTCGCCCAGCAATCATGACGAACCGCTGCTGGCCACCGACCACGTGCATTACGCGGGCCAACCGCTGTTTCTGGTGGTGGCCACCAGCCATCTGGCCGCCCGCCACGCGGCAAGGCTGGGCCGGTCCGCCATCACCCCGGAGCCGCCGGTGCTGACGATCGACGCGGCACTGGCGGCGGATGCAAGGTTCGAGGAAGGCCCCCGCATCTGGACAAAAGGCTGCGTCGACAGCGCGCTGCGCCAAGCCCCGCACCGGGTGCAGGGCACGATCCTGATGGGCGGGCAAGAACACTTTTATCTGGAAGGTCAGGCCGCACTGGCCTTGCCGCAGGACAACGGCGACATGCTGGTGCAGTCCAGCACCCAGCATCCGACGGAAATCCAGCACAAGGTGGCAGAGGCACTGGGCCTGCCCATGCACGGGGTCCGGGTCGAGGTGCGGCGCATGGGCGGCGGGTTCGGCGGCAAGGAAAGTCAGGGCAACGCGCTGGCCGTGGCCTGCGCTGTGGCCGCACGATTGACCGGGCGCGCCTGCAAGATGCGCTATGACCGCGACGACGACATGATCATCACGGGCAAACGCCACGATTTCCGCATCGATTACGACGCGGGCTGTGACGCCCACGGGCGGCTGACCGGGGTGGATTTCAACCATTATACCCGCTGCGGCTGGGCGATGGACCTGTCGCTGCCCGTGGCCGACCGGGCGATGCTGCACGCCGACAACGCCTATCTGCTGGACGCCTGCCGCATCACATCGCACCGCCTGAAAACCAACATGCAAAGCGCCACCGCCTTTCGCGGCTTTGGCGGCCCGCAGGGGGTGCTGGGGATAGAGCGGGTGATGGACCACGTGGCCCACCTGCTCGATCTGGACCCGGTGGCGGTGCGGCAGGCCAACTACTATACCCCGATGACGGCGAAGGGTGAGAGCCGGACGGACGATGCGGGGCTGTCGATCAGCGCAGAAGGGGGGCTGTCTGCCCACCCGATCAAGGAAGAAGGGGGGCTGTCTGCCCACCCGGTAAGTGCAGAAGGGGGGCTGTCTGCCCCCCGGCGCGATGCGCCGCCCCCCGAGAGTATTTCACAAAAAGCGACGACGACAGAGGATGTCACCTCTCGCGGGGCGCAGGTGGTGGCGGACGATGTGGCAGCGGTGCCCGCAGCCCGGCACAATGCGACGCCCTATGGCATGGCGGTGACCGATTTCATCCTGCATGACATGACCGACCGCCTGCTGGTGTCCAGCGATTACCACGCCCGGCGGGCCGCGATCGCGGCGTGGAACGATGGCCAGTCCCTGCTGAAACGCGGGATCGGGTTCAGCCCGGTGAAATTCGGGATCTCGTTTACGCTGACGCACCTCAATCAGGCGGGGGCCCTCGTGCATGTCTATCAGGACGGGTCCGTACATCTGAACCATGGCGGCACGGAAATGGGTCAGGGTCTGTTCCAGAAGGTCGCACAGGTCGCGGCCGCGCGGTTCGGGATCGACACTGCGGCGATCAAGATTACCGCAACGGACACGGGCAAGGTGCCGAACACATCCGCGACGGCGGCCTCGTCCGGGGCCGATCTGAACGGCATGGCGGTCGCTGCCGCCTGTGACACCATCAGGGACCGGATCGCCGCCTGTCTGGCAGAATTGCATCAGGTGGACGCCGCGGGCGTGCGGTTCGCGGATGGCAGGGTCACGGTCGCGCAGGACAGCATGAGTTTTGCCGCGGCGGTGATGCTGGCCTATCAGAACCGGGTCTCGCTGAGTGCGACGGGGTTTTACAAGACCCCCGATCTGGCCTGGGACCGGGTCAAGGGTCAGGGGCGGCCGTTTTTGTATTTTGCCCAGGGTGCCGCGGTGACAGAGGTGGTGATCGACACGCTGACCGGCGAAAACCGTATCCTGCGCACGGATGTGTTGCACGATGCGGGGACATCGCTGAACCCCGCGCTTGATCTGGGACAGATCGAAGGCGGCTATGTGCAGGGGGCCGGCTGGCTGACGACAGAGGAGCTTGTCTGGGACGACGCGGGCCGTCTGCGCACCCATGCGCCCAGCACCTACAAGATCCCCGCCTGCGCCGACCGCCCCGATGTGTTCAACGTGGCGCTGTGGGATCAGCCCAATCCGGCGCAGACGATCTATCGGTCCAAGGCCGTGGGAGAGCCGCCTTTCATGCTGGGGATTTCCGCCTTTCTGGCGCTGGGCCATGCGGTGTCGGCCTGCGGGCCTGTCTGGCACGATCTGCAGGCCCCGGCCACGCCGGAAGCGGTGCTGGCCGCCATCGGGCGCGCGCAGGGATGACCCCTTCAGCACAGGGTATCCGGATCACCGTCCGCCGCACAGCCGGATCGGTGCCCCGCGGTGCGGGCACGCAGATGATGGTCTGGCCCGACCGGATCAGCGGCACCATCGGCGGTGGTGCGCTGGAATGGCAGGCGATGCGCCATGCGCGCGACATGCTGGACCGCAGCCTGCCCCGCGACAGCCTGACGATCCCGCTGGGCCCCGCGCTGGGGCAATGTTGCGGCGGGTCGGTCACGCTGGATTTCGCCACAGGTGCGGGCATGGATGCACCACCCGGTGCGCCGCTGTGGATCTGGGGTGCGGGGCATGTGGGGCGGGCGCTGGTTGCGGTCATGGCGCCCCTGCCCGACTGGGACATCACCTGGATCGACACACAGGCCGACCGGTTTCCGGCGCAGCCCGACAGCAACGCGGTCCGGCGCCTGGTCGCGGCAGACCCGCTGCGGGTGGTGGGGCTGGCCCCGCCCGGCGCGCATCACCTGATTCTGACCTATAGCCACGATCTGGATCTGGGGCTGTGCCATGCGCTGTTGCAGCGCCCCTTTGCCAGCGCGGGTGTCATCGGATCGGCCACGAAATGGGCGCGGTTCCGCGGGCGGTTGACCGCACTGGGCCACACCCCTGCTGCAATCGCACGCATTGCCTGTCCGATCGGTGATCCGGCCCTGGGAAAACATCCGCAGGCCATTGCCATCGGCGTCGCCTTGGCGATGCTGGTGCAAACCGCTGACCGCACAACCGAGGAGGCCGGATGACACAGCCCTTGCTGGCACTGGAGGGACTGACAAAGGGCTATCCCGGCGTCGTCGCCAACCGTGACGTGTCGTTTCACATCGGGCCGGGCGAAATCCATGCCCTGCTGGGTGAAAACGGCGCTGGCAAATCGACGCTGGTCAAGACGATCTATGGTCTGGTCAAACCCGACAGCGGCACCATGATGCTGAACGGCGCGCCCTATGCCCCTGCCGATCCGGGTGCGGCCCGGCAGGCGGGGGTCGCCATGGTGTTTCAGCATTTTTCCCTGTTCGATGCGATGACGGTGGCGGAAAACATCGTGCTGGGCATGGATGCGCCCCCCAGCCCCCGCGCCATCGCGGGCGAGGTGCGCCGGGTGTCGCAGCTGTATGGTCTGCCGCTGGACCCGGACCGGATCGTGGGTGATCTGTCGGCCGGAGAGCGCCAGCGGGTCGAGATCATCCGCTGCCTGTTGCAGGACCCGGCCTTGCTGATCATGGACGAGCCGACATCGGTGCTGACCCCGCAAGAGGTGGACATCCTGTTCACCACCCTGCGCAAACTGTCGGCTGGTGGCACGGCGATTTTGTATATCAGCCACAAGCTGGCAGAGATTGCAGCCTTGTGTGACACCGCGACCGTGTTGCGGCAGGGGCGCGTCGTGGCCACCTGCGATCCGCGTCAGACCGCACCGCGCGCGATGGCCGAACTGATGGTCGGGACCGTGCTGCAATCGCCTGTGCGCGCCCACCGGCCCGAAGGGCCTGTTCTGCTGACGTTGCGCGGGCTGACCGCGCCCGCCCCGCATCGGTTCGGCACCGCCTTGCAGGATGTGAACCTGACCGTGCGGGGGGGCGAGGTTCTGGGGATCGGTGGCGTGGCGGGCAATGGGCAGGATGAACTGGTCGCGGCCCTGTCGGGCGAAATGACGGTCGCGGACGAGATGGTCGTGCTGCGCGACACACCTGTCGGACGGGCCTCTGTCACGGCGCGGCGCGATGCGGGCCTGCTGTGCGCGCCGGAAGAACGTCTGGGCCATGCGGCGGCCCCGGACATGACCCTGACGGAAAACGCGCTGATGACGGGCATGGGCCGCAAGGGGCTGTCCCGGCGCGGGTTTCTGGACTGGCCCGCCGCCCGTGGGTTCGCCCGCGACATCATCGCGGCCTTCGACGTGCGCACGCCGGGACCGGATGTGACCGCACGTGCCCTGTCCGGGGGCAATCTGCAGAAATTCGTCATCGGCCGCGAGATCCTGCAGGACCCCTTGGTGCTGGTGGTGAACCAGCCGACTTGGGGCGTAGATGCGGCGGCGGCAGCGGCGATCCGGCAAGCCCTGCTGACGCTGGCGGATCAGGGGGTGGCGGTCGTTGTCATCTCTCAGGATCTGGACGAGCTGATGGAGGTGTCGGACCGGTTCTGTGCGCTGACCGACGGACGCCTGTCCCCGGCCCGCCCGGCGCGTGGCCTGACGGTCGAGGCGATCGGCCTGATGTTGGGCGGGGCGCACGACATGGGGGTCGCCGACGCGGCGGTGGCAGGATCGCCTGCGGCGGGCGCTGATCTGGAGAAAAGCGGGGACAAGACACCGGCATGATCATTCTGGAAAAAAGACAGCAGCCCAGCCGGACATGGAGCTATGCCGCCCCCCTGCTGGCCGTCGTGCTGACGATGCTGGTCGGCGGGGTGCTGTTTGCTGCCTTGGGCAAGAACCCGGTCGTGGTGATCCGCACCATTTTCCTTGACCCGCTGTTTTCGGAATTCGCGTGGTTCTATCGCCCGCAACTGCTGATCAAGGGGGCCCCGCTGGTTCTAATCGCCATCGGGCTGAGCTTTGGTTTCCGCGCGGGGGTGTGGAACATCGGCGCAGAAGGGCAGTATATCATCGGTGCGTTATGCGGGGCTGCGGTGGGGCTTGCGTTCTATCCGACGGAAACGCGGCTGATCTTTCCGCTGATGGTGGTGGCGGGAGCGTTTGGCGGCTGGGTCTGGGGGATGATCCCGGCGGTGCTGCGGGTGCGGTTCGGGACGAACGAAATCCTTGTGTCGCTGATGCTGGTCTATGTCGCCGAAAGCCTGCTGGCCGCCATGGCGCTGGGGGCGATGAAAAACCCCGAAGGCATGGGGTTTCCCGGCAGTCGCAATCTGGCGCAATACCCCAGTGCCGCCAATCTGGACCTGATCGCGGGCACGGGGATGCACTGGGGTGTCGTGGCGGCCCTGATCGCCACGATCTGCGCCCATGTCGCCCTGACCCGGCACAGTTTCGGGTATCATGTCCGGCTGGCAGGGCAGGCCCCGCGGGCGGCCCGGTTCGGCGGGGTCAACCCGGCGCGGCTGATCCTGATCTGCATGGGGTTGTCCGGCGCACTGGCCGGCATGGCGGGTCTGTTCGAGGTGGCAGGCCCCGCAGGTCAGGTCAGTATCGATTTCAACGTGGGTTACGGGTTCACCGCGATCATCGTGGCCTTTCTGGGTCGCCTGCACCCCATCGGCATCCTTGCCACAGGCGGGCTGATGGCGCTGACCTATATCGGGGGCGGCATTGCGCAAAGCAATCTTGGCCTGCCCGCCGCAGCGATCAGCCTGTTGCAGGGGATGCTGTTGTTCTTTTTGCTGGCGGTGGATGTGATGACGCATTTCCGCGTGCGGTTCGCCGCGTCAAAGGTGGCCTGACATGGACCTGAGTGCAATCAACCCGATCCTTTTGCTGGCGTCCCTGATGGTGGCTGCGACACCCATCCTGCTGGCCGCCATCGGCGAATTGGTGGTGGAACGGGCGGGCGTTCTGAATCTGGGTGTCGAGGGTATGATGATCACCGGGGCGGTCTGCGGTTTCATCGTCGCGGTGGCCACGAACAACCCTTGGCTGGGGTTCATCGGGGCGGCGGTCGGGGGGGCGCTGCTGGCGTCGCTGTTCGGCGTGCTGACGCAGTTCCTGTTGTCCAATCAGGTGGCCACCGGTCTGGCGCTGACCCTGTTCGGCCTTGGGTTGTCGGCGCTGATGGGACAGAATTACCGCGGTATCCGCGGCCCGGCCGTGGCTGACCTGCCGATCCCGATCCTGTCCGACATCCCGGTGATCGGGCCGATCGTGTTCCAGCACGATGCCATGGTCTATGTCGGGTTGCTGATCGTGGCGGGGGTGTGGTGGCTGCTGCACCGCACCCGGGCGGGTCTGATCCTGCGCGCGGTGGGTGAAAACCACGACGCGGCCCACGCCCTTGGCTATCATGTGCGCCGCACGCGGATGCTGGCGATCATGTTCGGCGGGGCCTGCGCGGGGCTGGGTGGCGCTTATCTGAGCCTTGTGCGGGTGCCGCAATGGACCGAAGGCATGACCGCAGGTGCCGGGTGGATCGCGCTGGCCATCGTGGTCTTTGCAAGCTGGAAACCGGGCCGATTGCTGCTTGGTGCCTATCTTTTTGGCGGTGTGACCGTGTTACAGTTGAATTTACAGGCAGCAGGGGTTGCGGTCCCGGTCGAGTATCTTTCAATGTCACCCTACCTTGCCACCATCGCGGTTCTTGTCATCATGTCCGCCGGACGGGCGCCCGGATCACTGGGCAAACTCTTTCACGCTGCGCGCTGACGCGGCATCAACAGGGAAAAAACAATGAAAAGACGCACACTGCTTGCAACCGGCGCCATGGCCGCCGCATTGGCCGCAACCGCCCTGCCCGCACTGGCACAGGACCCGACAAAGGTCGGTTTCGTCTATGTCGGCCCGGTCGGGGACGGCGGCTGGACCTATGAACACGATCAGGCGCGTCTGGCGGTCGAGGAAGAGTTCGGCGATGCGGTGGAAACCGTGTTCGTGGAATCCGTGCCCGAAGGCCCCGATGCGGTGCGCGTGATGCAGCAGATGGCGCTGGACGGTGCCGATCTGATCTTTACCACCTCTTTCGGTTACATGGACCCGACCATCGAAGTCGCGTCGAAATTTCCCGATGTGAAATTCGAACACGCCACCGGGTTCAAGACCGCCCCCAACGTCAGCGCCTATAACGCGCGGTTCTACGAAGGCCGGATGGTGCAGGGCCATATCGCGGGCCAGCTGACGGAATCCAACATCATCGGCTATATCGGCTCTTTCCCGATCCCCGAAGTCGTGCAGGGCATCAACAGCGCCTATCTGGCGGCCAAGGCCGTGAACCCGGATGTCGAATTCAAGATCGTCTGGGCCTACACATGGTTCGATCCGGCAAAAGAGGCGGAATCGGCCACTGTGCTGATCGAACAGGGTGCGGACGTGATCCTGCAACACACCGATTCCACCGCACCGCAGGCCGCAGCACAGACCGCTGGCAACGTTTATACCTTTGGTCAGGCGTCCGATATGGCGGAATACGGGCCGATGCCGCGCGTGTCGTCGATCATCGACAACTGGGCGCCCTATTACATCGAACGCACCCGCGCCGTGATTGATGGCACGTGGGAAACCCAGTCGGTCTGGCAGGGGATCGCCGAAGGCATGGTGGGAATCGGTGAAATCTCCGACGCCGTGCCCGCAGATGTGAAAGCCACCGCCGAAGCAATGCGCGATGCAATCGCAGCGGGCGAGGTTCACCCCTTTACCGGGCCGGTGAACAAGCAGGACGGGTCCGTCTGGCTGGCCGAAGGCGAAGTGGCCGACGATGATACCCTGCTGGGCATGAATTTCTATGTCGAAGGCATCGAAGGCACCATTCCGCAATAAACGCGGATTGCCATCACAGGTCAAAGGCCCGCCATTGGCGGGCCTTTTTTCATGGGGGGAGGCGATCAGAAACCGAGGGTGCTGCCCGATCCGATCACACCACGGTCGCTGTTCACGATCCGGTCGACGCGACCCGCCTTTGATGCAAAGTTGCCCTGGTCCAGAACGATCCGCTGGATCGCTGTCAGTTCCTGCGGCGTCAGGGTGCGGCCCGGACGCAGGTCCACACCCAGTGTGGCGATGTTCTGCATGGTGGCGGCACGGGCATCGGCAGACCGGTCAGACGCGCCGTTGGTCGGGATCAGCTGATCGACGCTGGATGCGCTGACGGCGGATACGCCCAGACCGGTGACAAGGGCAGCGGCGAGAACGGCAGATGTGATGGTTTTCATGTTCAATTCCTTTGGGGTTACGAAGAGCGTCTCCTCTTGTCACTCAATATAGGGGGCCAAGCGGCAATTGCGCACCCTTTGCCTGAACATTAATGTGATATACGCATTTTCGCACATAAGACTAGGCCAAATTCCACACCTTTGGACAGGTCACAGGGGGTGCCATTGCGGGGGATGCTGCCCCGTGGCAATCTGCGCGCATGACACATCTGACCCTTGCCAACGGCACCCGCCTGTCCCGCCTGACCTTTGGCACCATGCAATTTGGCGGACGCGCGGACGCACAGGCCAGCCGGGCCATGTATGATGCGGCCCGCGCCGCTGGCGTGACCCATTTCGATACGGCTGTCGGCTATACGGACGGGCGATCCGAACAACTGCTGGGTCCGATGGTCGCGGCGGAACGGGGTGCCGTCTATCTGGCGACCAAGGTCGGCTATATGGGCGGCTGCGGGCGTGACAATATCCTGCAGCAGTTCGATCTGTCGCGTCAGCATCTGCAGATGGACAGTGTTGACCTGCTGTATCTGCACCGCTGGGATGGCGATACGGACCTGCAGGACACCTTTGAAACGCTGGCGCGGCTGCAATCGGACGGTCTGATCCGGCACATCGGCGTGTCCAATTACGCCGCCTGGCAGGTGATGAAGGCGCAGGCCGTCTGCGCCGGGCTGGGCACCCGGATTGATGCGATGCAGCCGATGTACAATCTGGTCAAGCGGCAGGCAGAGGTCGAGATCATGCCCATGGCCGCCGATCAGGGCATCGCGATCTGCGCCTATTCCCCGCTAGGCGGCGGTTTGCTGACCGGGAAATACGCAGCAGGCGATGCCCGTGGGGCGACCGGGCGGCTGGCAGAGGATGATCGCTATGCCATGCGCTATGGTCCGGCATGGATGCACACGGCGGCAGAGGCGCTGACCGAACTGGCGCAAGAGGTGGACAGCCACCCCGCCACGCTGGCAGTGGCCTGGGCCGCGCGGCACCCCTTGGCACCCTCGCCCATCGTGTCGGCAAAATCGACAGACCAGCTTGCGCCGTCGCTGGCGGCGGGGGATTTCGTCATGTCCGACGATCTGTATGACCGGATCAGCGCCCTGTCCCCCGCCCCGCCCCCCGCCACGGACCGGTTGGAAGAGGCGTGATCCACACCCTGCCCTGACGCGGGGTCCGCACCGCATGGCGCTGCCTGCGTGCAGCAAACTGAATTGCGGGGGCGTGTTGCGCAGTCACTTTGTCGGCGCCCCCGCCTTGGTGCCATATGGGTGAACGCATCATCCTGGCACCACAGACAGAATATGCCGACCCGGTCCCTTGATGAACCCTCTGCCAAGCCCACTTGTCACAAATGACCGATGATCCCGCGACCCGCGAGGGCAACCGCCTGAACCGACAGTTCGACCGCCTGCGCCGGGATTACCCCCGCTTTGGCGGAGTGCTGTTCCGCCTGTCGCGCCCGGGCTGGGCCGTGGTCCGGGTGCCCACGGGCATCCTGTTTGCCTTGGGCGGTCTGCTGGCGATCCTGCCGATCTTTGGCCTTTGGATGATTCCCGTCGGCCTGCTGTTGCTGGCGGTGGATGTCCCATTTCTGCGCCGCCCGGTCGCGGCCTTTATCATCCGCCTGCGCCGCAGGGCCGATGGCTGGAAACAGGCCCGCGCCGACAAAAGGCAGGACCGTCTGAAATAGAAGCCTGGGCGGCCCCGTCAGCCGTCCTGCCGGATCGTC
>JBBREW010000024.1:0-14102 GCA_038225335.1 Rhodobacterales bacterium | reverse complement strand
CGGGCAGCTTTCACTGTCTGCTGGGGGAAAACGGCGCGGGCAAGTCAACGCTGGTGAAATGCATCATGGGCTTTTACCGCGCCACATCCGGTCAGTTGCTGGTCGCCGGACGAGAGGCGCGGATGACCGATCCCAAGGTCGCGCAGACCTTGGGTCTGGGGATGGTCTATCAGCATTTCACGCTGGTACCCTCTCTGACTGCTGCCGAAAACCTTGTGATCAGCAGGGCCGATACCCCCGCCGTCATCGACTGGCGCAAGGAACGGGCGGCGCTTGTCGCGTTCATGGACCGGATGCCGTTCAAGGTGCCGCTTGACCAACCCGTCAGCCGTCTGGCTGCGGGGGAAAAGCAAAAGCTGGAAATCCTGAAACAACTGTATCTGGGCAACCGCTTTCTGATTTTGGACGAGCCGACCTCTGTCCTGACCTCGGCCGAGGCCGACGAGGTGCTGGGTCATGTGCGTGCCCTGACGCAGGCAAAGGAGATCACGGTCCTGATGATCAGTCACAAGTTCCGCGAGGTCAGTGCCTTTGCGGACGATGTGTCGATCCTGCGCCGGGGCCGTTATGTGGGCGGCGGGGCCGTGGCGGATCTGAGCATTGATGACATGAGCCGCGCGATGATGGGAGAAGCACCAAAGCTGACCACCCGCAGCCGGACCCGGGCACGTGGCGCGCCTGTCGTGGTGTTGCAGGGGATCAAGGCCCGCGACCGGACCGGGTTGAAGGACATCGCCATCGACGATGTCACGCTGCACGCGGGCGAAATTCTGGGTGTCGCCGGTATTTCCGGCAACGGTCAGATGGAGTTGATGGAAATCCTGACCGGGCAACGGCGATTGGAGGCGGGGCGTATCACCGTCAATGGCACGCCCTATTCCGCAACCCGCGCGCAGGCCCGGGCGCACAAGGTGCGGTATCTGCCCGAGGAACCCCTGCGCAACGCCTGCGCCCCGCGCATGAGTGTGGCTGAAAATCTGGCATTCCGGATGTTCGATGAAGGGCGGGACGGACGTTCGGCATTCTGGCAGGACAAGGCCGCCATCGCCGCCAATGCCGACAGGCTGATCGCCGGGTTCAACGTCAAGACGACATCCCCAGATGCCCGGATCACGTCGCTGTCGGGCGGCAACGTGCAGCGCGCTGTGCTGGGCCGAGAGTTGAGCGGCGAGGTCAAGGCGCTGATCGTGTCCAACCCTTGCTTTGGCCTTGATTTCGCAGCCGTGCAGGCGATCCGCGATCGCCTTGTATCCGCCCGCGATGACGGCACGGCCATCCTGCTGATCAGCGAGGATCTGGACGAGATCATGGAACTGTCCGACCGCATACTGGTCATGTCCGAAGGCCGCATCGCATTCGAGACGCCGATCGCCACGGCCGATGTGGCAGAGTTGGGCCGGCACATGGCGGGGCATGGGTGATGCCGGACATCAGCGCCGCCCCCTTTGCCTTTTCGCTGGACCGTCGCCGCGTCGCATTGATCGTGATCGACATGCAGCGCGATTTCATCGAACCGGGCGGTTTTGGTGCCAGTCTGGGCAATGATGTCAGCCTGTTGTCTGCCATTGTTCCCACCGTGCGCCGTCTGATGGACGGGTTCCGCGCGGCGGGCCTGCCGGTCATCCATACCCGCGAATGTCACCGCCCCGACCTTTCGGATTGCCCGCCCGCCAAACGCCTGCGCGGGGCACCGTCCCTGCGGATCGGCGACGCGGGGCCGATGGGCCGCGTCCTGATCGCCGGTGAACCGGGGGCCGATATCGTGCCCGACCTTGCGCCATTGCCGGACGAGGTCGTCATCGACAAACCCGGCAAGGGTGCGTTTTACGGCACTGCCCTTGGGACGCTGCTGGTCGATCGTGGCATCACGCAACTGATCTTTGCGGGCGTGACAACCGAAGTCTGTGTCCAGACCACGATGCGAGAGGCCAACGACCGCGGTTTTGACGGCCTTCTCGCGACGGACGCGACAGAAAGCTATTTCCCCGCATTCAAGGCGGCAACCATCGCAATGATCACCGCGCAAGGCGGCATCGTCGGTTGGGCGGCCACCACTGACGCCATTCTGGAGGCCTTGCATGACTGAACAGAAATCCTTTGCGGCGCTTCTGCCGACGCGCTGGGAACAGATGGCTTTTGAACCTTTTCGCGACGGCGTAGAGATTTGCCACCTGTGGCAGGGCGGGCCCGATGTGGCCTTGCTGCGCTATGCCGCGGGTGCATCGGTGCCGCGACATAAACACACGGGACTTGAAACGATATTGGTGCTGGATGGCAGCCAAAGCGATGAAAACGGAACATTTTCCGCAGGATCGCTGGTCATCAACCCAACGGGGTCGGTGCACAGCGTCTGGTCGGACGACGGGTGCACCGTCCTTATTCAATGGGAAAAACCCGTGGAATTTGTGGCCTAGGGACCCGGAACGGCCTCGCGCGGCCGCGCGCCCTGCGACGCGTGTCCTCCCCCCGCCGATGGCGTGAACCACCTGCCGCGCGTGGGGTGTCAGTGCATCCCGGACGTCACATTCCTGTTTGATTCCACAGGTCACATGGACTAACGGCTCTCGATGATCAGGAACGGCCGCGTTCAGGAGTAGCCCGTGCAGACACCCTATTACCTTATCGACAAGTCACGCCTGCTGCCCAATCTGGAAAAAATTGCAGGACTGCGCGCGGAATCCGGTGCAAAGTCGCTGCTGGCGCTGAAGTGTTTTGCGACATGGTCGGTCTTTGATTTCATGGCAAAATACATGGACGGGACAACCTCGTCATCGCTGTATGAGGTCAAGCTGGGCAAGACGCGGTTTCCGGGCGAAACGCATGCTTATTCCGTGGCCTATGCGGATCACGAAATCGCAGAGGTT
Source organism: Rhodobacterales bacterium (assembly GCA_038225335.1). GTDB lineage: Bacteria > Pseudomonadota > Alphaproteobacteria > Rhodobacterales > Rhodobacteraceae > Loktanella. Next base: position 11,238 of record JBBREW010000024.1, on the reverse strand, counting down.
CTGGCCCATTCCGACAAGATCCTGTTCAATTCCATCGGCCAGTTGGAACGGTTCGATGCCGTATCCCAGAATTGTGTCCGTGGCCTGCGGGTGAACCCGGGCGTGTCGACATCACATTTTGACTTGGCCGACCCTGCCCGGCCCTTCAGCCGTCTGGGTGAAAGCGATCCCGCACGTGTGGCCGCCGTTGCGGATAGGATCAGCGGTCTGATGTTTCACTGCAATTGCGAAAATGCTAATTTTGACAGCTTCGATGCCATGCTTGGGACCATCGAATCGCTATTCGGCTCGACGATCCACAAAATGGACTGGATCAGTCTGGGTGGCGGCATCCATTTCACCGGAACCGACTATCCGCTGGACCATTTCGCCAAAAGACTGCGCGCCTTTTCACAGAAATTCGGTGTTCAGGTCTATCTGGAACCCGGAGAGGCCGCAATCACAGGGGCTGCCACCCTCGAAGTGACGGTGCTGGATACGATGCACAACGGCAAAAATCTTGCCATTGTCGACAGTTCCGTCGAGGCACATCTACTTGACCTCTTGATCTATCGCGAGCACGCCAAAATGAGTTCCGATGCGGGCGAACATGAATGGATGATCTGCGGAAAGTCCTGTCTGGCCGGTGATATTTTCGGAGAGTTCCGTTTCAACCAGCCCGTCCAGATCGGCGACCGACTCTCTTTTCAGGACACCGCCGGCTATACGATGGTCAAAAAGAACTGGTTCAATGGCGTCAAGATGCCAAGTATTGCCGTCCGCGAGTTGGATGGTGAAATCCGGTTGATCCGGGATTTTGACTACGACGATTTTGCATCTGCCTTATCGTGATCCGACATAGCCAAGAGGTCTTGTGACAGCATGAAACGCAATGTTCTTATCATCGGCGCCGGGGGCGTCGCTCAGGTTGTCGCGCATAAATGCGCCCAGAATAATGACGTGCTTGGCGATCTGCATATCGCCAGTCGGACCCTGTCGAAATGCGTGTCGATCATCCAGAGCGTTCGTGACAAGAACGCCATGAAACAGCCGGGCGTCTTTGAACCCTATACCGTCGACGCCATGGATACCGATGCCGTTGCAGCCTTGCTGCACCGGACGGGCGCGCAGATCGTCATCAACGTCGGTTCGCCTTTTGTGAATATGACGGTGCTGGACGCCTGTATCAAAACCGGTGCGGCCTATATTGATACCGCCATTCACGAAGACCCGGCAAAGGTCTGCGAAACGCCCCCTTGGTATGCCAATTACGAATGGAAACGCCGCGCGGCCTGCGCCGATGCGGGTGTGACAGCCATTCTTGGCGCCGGGTTTGATCCGGGCCTTGTGAATGCATTTGCCCGGTTTGCGATTGATACCTTCATGGATGATGTGGCGTCGATCGACATCGTCGATATCAATGCGGGCACCCACGGCAAGTATTTCGCGACGAATTTCGATCCCGAAATCAATTTCCGCGAATTTACCGGCACGGTTTACAGCTGGCAGCAGGGCGCGTGGCAAACCAACGAGATGTTCGAAGTGGGCAAGGAATGGGAACTTCCCGTGGTCGGCCTTCAAAAAGCATACCTGTCAGGCCATGACGAAGTTCATTCGCTGTCCGTGAATTACCCGCAGGCGGACGTGCGGTTCTGGATGGGGTTTGGCGACCATTACATCAACGTCTTCTCTGTCCTCAAGAACCTTGGCTTGCTGTCAGAACAGCCCGTGACCACCGCCGAAGGGCTGGAGGTCGTGCCCCTGAAACTGGTCAAGGCCATTCTGCCCGACCCGTCGACGCTTGCACCGCAGTACACCGGCAAGACCTGCATCGGCGATCTGGTGAAAGGCACCCGACACGGCGAAAACGTCGAGGTTTTCGTGTATAATGTCGCGGACCACGCAGACGCCTATGCAGAGGTGGGAAGTCAGGGCATTTCGTATACCGCCGGTGTGCCGCCGGTGGCGATGGCGATGCTGATTGCTGACGGCACCTATGACCTGGGTCGCATGGTTAATGTAGAGGAACTTGACCCCAAGCCATTGTTTCGCCTGCTGGATGACCTTGGTCTTCCGACACGGATCAAGGACGGGGCTGGGGATCGGGCTTGGCATCAGGCTTGACGCCAGCGATGCGGCAGGTGCCAGCGCCGGGCCATGTCTGATCGGCCTGCGCATCGGTGATCCACCGCGTCACGACAGATCGGCCGAATTCCGCATTTTGTCCCGCACGCTCTTTGCCGTCCGGCCATGATCCTTTAGGGTTGTGGCCAATGACAGCAAGAAACGGATGATTGGCATGCAGGCGACACGACGTGTTTTTTCGATCGGGGCCATGGCCGCGCTTTTGTCGGCGTGCAGCGGGCGCACGGGCGGCGGTTTTTCGGCAGCGGCAGCACCCCGCGCGCCCGATCCGGTCATGATGGCTGTGCCGAACGCGGGCTGGGATGCTTGGGTCGCCAGTTTTCGCGGCAGGGCCGCGTCGCGCGGCATATCGCAGGGCACATTGTCGCGGGCCTTTGCCGGGGCGGGCTTTTTGCCTGATGTTGTGGACCGGGATCGCAATCAGACCGAATTTACCCGCACCCTCGAAGAATATCTGGCGATTGCCGCATCGGACGAACGGGTGGCAAAGGGCCGTGCCAATTTCACCCGATACCGCGATGTCCTGACCCGGATAGAGGCGCAATACGGCGTCGAAGCGAACATCGTCACCGCCGTCTGGGGGCTGGAAAGCATGTTCGGTGAACGGCGCGGCAACGTGCCGGTGATTTCAGCCCTGTCCACGCTGGCCTTTGATGGCCGCCGCGGTGCGTTCTTCGAAAGCCAGCTGATCGCCGCCTTGGAAATTCTGCAAAATGGCGACATCACACCGGATCGCATGACAGGCAGTTGGGCAGGGGCAATGGGTCATACCCAGTTCATTCCCACATCCTATCTGGCCTATGCGGTTGATTTCACAGGCGATGGGCGGCGCGACATCTGGGGCGAAGACCCCACGGATTCGCTGGCCAGCACAGCCGCTTATCTGTCGCGGTCCGGCTGGCGGCGCGGTCAGGCCTGGGGCGGCGAGGAAGGATCACCGGGCGCCGCATCCGGCACGACACGGATTCAACCGCAGCCGGGCGGACCCGTGTTTGTCGTCGGGCGGAACTTTACGGCAATCAAACGCTATAACAACTCTGACAGCTATGCGATCGGCGTGGGGCATCTGGCCGACCGGATCGCCGGGGCAGGGCCGATCCGTGGCAGTTTCCCCCCGGATCGTTACGGCATGTCGGCAGACCAGCGCAAGGAACTGCAACAGCGTCTGACGGCCGCCGGGTTCGATACGGGCGGGGCTGACGGGGTGTTGGGGGCAAAGTCGCGGACAGCGATCACCGCCTATCAGCAGCGTAACGGCATGGCCGCAACGGGCGAGCCGTCTTTGGACCTGCTGCGCCGTCTGCAATAGGTCTGACCGCGCCCTTGCCCGCAGCAACGCTCTGCGCAGGTGGCGGATCAGTTCTTCGCGCTAGCACAGCCGCCTGACAAGGTGTGGACAGGCTTGCGCGCGTCCTGGGACTGCGGCGCAGAACGCGGCCTTGGTTTACGCCACGCGATGGCTTTGCACCGCTTGCAGCCGGTGACGGCGACCCACCCGGCCTGCCGTGTTCTGTGTCCCCGATGGTCCTGCGGGGTGCCTTTTATAGTGCTGGTTTGACCATCGGCGATGTCGGGCAAAGGGTGGCATGACCGCGCTTGCATTACCCCCAAGAGGGACGGATACAACAGCAAACAGTGTGATCAGTAAAACGGTGTAACGATGCGGCAAACGACCCCCACTTTAACCGCACCGCGCCTGCTGACCGGCACACAGGGGCTGGACGAAATCCTGAACGGCGGCGTGACGGCAGAACGCCTTTACCTTGTCGAAGGCACGCCGGGTTCCGGCAAGACGACGCTGGCCTTGCGTTTCCTGATGCAGGGCCGCGCCGAAGGTGACCGGGGGCTTTACATCACCCTGTCGGAAACCGAACACGAACTGCGCGCTGTGGCCCAGTCGCATGGGTGGTCACTGGACGATATCGATCTGTTCGAGATGGTCGGAGAAGACGCGTTCAGCGCGGATCACGAACAATCGCTGCTGCACGCGAGCGAGGTCGAGCTGGGTGAAACCGTGCGCGGCATCTTTGAGATGGTTGAACGCATCAACCCGGCGCGGGTCGTCGTGGACAGCCTGTCGGAACTGCGTCTGCTGGCCCAGAACCCCCTGCGATACCGGCGGCAGATCCTTGCGCTGAAACACTTTTTCGCGCGGCGGCGCTGCACCGTCCTGATGCTGGACGACCGGACGTCGGAACCGGGTGATCTGCAGCTTCATTCCATCGCGCATGGGGTCATTTCGCTGGAACAGCTGGCGAATGATTTCGGGTCGGAACGTCGCCGCCTGCGAGTCGTCAAGATGCGGGGGTTGAAATACCGTGGCGGATACCACGATTTCACCATCCAAAGCGGCGGCGTCTGCGTCTATCCCCGCCTGATTGCTGCCGATCACCACCGCACCTTTGACAGCGCGCCGGTCACGACCGGCCTTGCAGGGCTGGATGCATTGCTGGGCGAAGGGTTGTTTCCCGGCACGAATACGCTGCTGGCAGGACCAGCGGGCGTGGGCAAGACGACAACGGCGGTCCGTTGCATGGTGTCCGCGTTGCAGCGCGGTCAGAAGGCTGCGTATTTCATGTTTGATGAACGCCTGTCGACCTTGCTGATCAGGTCCCGCAAACTGGGCATGGATATGCAACCCTTTGTGGACACAGGCCAACTGACGATCCGCCAGATCGACCCGGCCGAACTGGCGCCCGGTGAATTTGCCAATGCCGTGCGCACGGCCGTGGAACATGACGATGTCGGCGTGGTCGTGATCGACAGTCTGAACGCCTATCTTCATGCCATGCCCAGCGACAATTTTCTGGTGCTTCAGCTGCACGAATTACTGGGCTATCTGGCGCAGCAGGGCGTCGTGTCGATGATGATTCTGGGACAGCATGGCGTGACCGGCGAACTGCGGTCCGATATCGACATCAGCTATCTGGCCGATACCGTGATCCTGTTGCGGTTTTTCGAGGCAGCAGGCGTCGTGCGTAAGTCGATCGCGGTGGTCAAGACCCGCACATCGGATCATGAACGCTCGATCCGCGAATTCCGGATTGACGCCAATGGCCTGTCGATCGGCGATCCGATCCGCGCCTTTACCGGTATCCTGTCCGGCGCTCCGGTCTATACGCCTGACGGCGGGCCTTTGATGCCACTGGAGGCCGACCCGCAGGCACGATCCGCATGACAGACGCGCGGCAGCTGCGCGACCGGCTGGCGGCGCAGGTGCGCGAAACCTTTGCACCCTATGTCGCCATTCTGGCCCCGCGGGGCCGCGATGCCAGTGTCGCCACAGATCTGCTCGATACCCGCAACATCGACACCCGCGTGCTGCTATCGCTTGCTGATCTGGTTGGTCTGATCGGCCCTGACATCGGTGCTGTGCTTGTCACCGAAGAGGCCTTGGACGATCCGCACTATGACGCCTTGGTCGACGCCCTGCATGCCCAGCCCGCATGGTCCGATCTGCCGTTCATCGTGCTGGCCAACGGCGCGGTGGGCCGCAGGTCTGACGCATCGGCACAGCGGATGGAAGGGTTGAACAATGCCGTTCTGCTGTCGCGCCCCCTGCATGCCGAAGAATTGCTGCGCGCCGTCACCTCTGCGTTGACCGCCCGTCGCCGCCAGCACGAAGCCCGCGTGCAACTGGATGAACTTTTGCTGCGGACACAGGCCCTGAGCGAGAGCGAGGCGAAATTTCACGCGATTGCCGAGTCCGTCGATCAGATGATCTGGTCCACGCGGCCGGACGGTTTTCATGATTACTATAACAAGCGGTGGTATGATTTTACCGGTTTGTCCGATGGGTCCACGGATGGCGAAGCGTGGAACGGCATGGTCCATGACGACGACCGGGACCGCGCGTGGGACGTCTGGCGAGAGGCGTTGGCGTCTGGCACCACCTATGAAATCGAATACCGCCTGCGTCACCACAGCGGGACCTTTCGCTGGGTGTTGGCCCGCGCGCAACCTGTCATGTCCGCTGGTGGCCATATCCTGCGCTGGTATGGCACCTGCACCGATATCCACGAGGAGGTGATCGCCCGCGAAGCGACCGTGACCGATCTGACCCGGCAGCGCGATGTGGTTTGGGATATGGCCGTCGATCTGATTGCCGTGGTGAACAGCGACGCGACGCTTGCGGGCATCAACGATGCCTGGGCCCGTCTGCTGGGCTGGACAGAGGCCGATCTTGTCGGGCGCAATTTCGTGACGCTGACGCATCCGGACGACGTGGAACGCACGCTGATCACCTTTCAGGCTGTCTTTGCCGCGCCGCTGACCGACCCTTATGAATTCCGTCTGCAACATCGGGATGGCAGCTATCGCTGGTTCGGCTGGACGGCCTCTGCAGAAGGGCAACTGGTTTATGCCATCGGTCGTGACGTGACCGAGCGGATCGAGAAAGCCAAGACACTGGCGACCACAGAAGCCGCCCTGCGCCAAAGCCAGAAGCTGGAAATGATCGGCCAGCTGACCGGGGGTGTGGCGCATGATTTCAACAATCTGCTGATGGCCACGCGGTCAAGCCTTGATCTGCTGCGACGCCGTCTGGTCGGCGCGGATGACCGGACCCTGTCCCTGATCGACAATGCGACCAAGGCCACGGAACGCGGGGCGGCCCTGACCCAGCGGATGCTGGCCTTTGCCCGCAAGCAGGAATTGCATGCAGAACCTGTCGATATGGCGCTAGTGATCCCTGAACTGCGTGATCTTTTGACCCGCACCCTTGGCCCGAAAATAGAGATCGTGATCGATGTGGCCCCCGATGTGCCGCAGGCGACTGTCGATCTGAACCAGCTGGAAATGGCGCTGCTGAACCTTGCGGTGAATGGCCGCGACGCGATGGACGATGCGGGACAACTGACCTTTCGGGTGGACACCTCTGACGGGCTGCGGGTTCCCGATCTGGCACCCGGCACCTATGTCCGGATCGCCGTGACGGATACCGGTGCGGGGATGGACGCCGCCACGCTGGCCCAAGCGACAGAGCCGTTCTTTACCACAAAGGGCGTGGGCAAGGGGACCGGGTTGGGCCTGTCGATGATCCACGGTCTGGCCCAGCAATCGGGCGGGTCTTTCACGCTGCACAGTCAGGTGGGCACCGGCACAACGGCCACGCTGTATCTGCCCGCCGCCGCCGGGGACAGTGCCGATGTGACGGCAGCAAGCAGCGGTCACACCGTTGCCCTGCCATCCCTGCCGGACCTGCGGCGGGAACGCCTGGTCATTCTGGCCGTGGACGACGATATCCTTGTGTCTATGGGCACCGTCGGCGTGCTGGAGGATCTGGGCCACGACGTGATAGAGGTTCATTCCGGCGCTGATGCCCTTGCCGCGCTGGAACGGCGGCCCGATATCGACATTGTCATCACGGATCAGGCGATGCCCAAAATGACCGGCGTGGCGCTGGCACGCCAAATCCGCAGCACCCGCCCCGACATGCCGATCATTCTGGCCACAGGCTATGCAGAGATGCCAGAGGGCGGTCACGATTTCATCACGGAACGGTTGGAAAAACCGTTCTCTGACGCGGCCCTTGAACGGGTGTTGCGCAGGTTTCAGGCCAGCTGACGCACCCTTGCGTCACCCCAGCGCATAACCCGCACCCCGGACGGTGCGGATCGGATCATCCACACCATATTTGCTGAGTGCCTTGCGCAACCGCCCGATGTGCACATCGACCGTGCGAGTATCGACATAGATATCGCGCCCCCAGACCCGGTCCAGCAATTGTTCCCTGCTCCAGACGCGGCCGGGTTTTTCCATGAAGGTGGTAAGCAACCGGAATTCTGTCGGACCCAGCTTCAGTTCGTGTTCGCCGCGAAAGACCTTGTGGGATTCCGCATGCAGCACGATATCGTCAAAGATCAGGCGTTCGCCCACCGACGCGGGCCGCGACCGGCGCAACTGCGCCTTGACCCGTGCCAGCAGTTCGATCAGCGAATAGGGTTTGACCACATAATCGTCTGCCCCGGTTTCCAGACCGCGCACCTTGTCCACCTCTTCGGACCGGGCCGAAATCATGATGACCGGCGTCATGCGCAATGCCGGTTTCACCTTGATCTGACGGCAAACTTCGATGCCGGACGTGCCGGGCAGCATCCAGTCCAACAGGATCAGGTCGGGGATTTCTTCCTGAATAAGCAGCAATGCCTCTGTGCCATCGGCGGCCTTGATGACCCGGAACCCTTCGGCTTCCAGATTATAGGCCAGGATCTCGCGTTGCGCGGGTTCATCCTCGACCACAAGAACCGATGGCTGCAGATCTGCCATTACTCCGGGCCTTCCTGAAGGTTGATCGACGTGCTGTCCTGTTTGGGGCGGTCCTCTTCGGGCAGCGCCCCGGTCACAAGATAGATGGTCTGTTCCGCGATCCCCGTGGCATGGTCGCCCACGCGTTCGATGTTTTTCGCGATGAAGTGCAGATGCATGCCCACGGCGATGTTGCGGTGATCTTCCATCATGTGGGTCAACAACGACCGGAACAGGGTGTTATAGATCTGGTCGGCTTCCAGATCGCGTTCGATGATTTCCTCGGCCTTCTGGGCGTCCCGCTGGACATAGGCATCCAGCGCATCGCGCACCATCACCTCGACAAAGCGGGACATGCGCCGCAGCGCGGACAGCGACCCGTTGATTTCGTCGGCCTGTGCCATTGCAAGTGTGCGCTTGGCGATATTCTTGGCGTAATCGCCGCAGCGTTCCAGATGCGAGCTGATTTCCATGACCGACAGGACCGTGCGCAGATCGCCCGCCGTGGGTGACCGCAGGGCCAGCAGACGGGCCGCGTCGGTCTTGATCAACTGGTCAAGCTCGTCAATCTGCCGGTCACCGGCGCGCACCTTTTCGGCGGTTTCGATATCGCGCTTTTCCAAGGCAAAGGCCGCATTTGCCAAGGCTTCTTCGACCAATCCGCCCAGTTTCATGACCGTCGTCTGGATGCTGTCAAGTTCGCGGTCGAATGCGGTGACGATGTGCTTGTCGTTCATGGGTCTGTTTCCTTGCTGCGGGTGCCTGCGCGTGTGGTCTGTGGTCAGGCGTCGGTGGGTCAGGGGTGGTCGAACGCGGCCTCCAGCCATCGTCCTACGGACATGCTGTAACGCTTGTGCAAATTTTATGTGACGGTTTTGTAACGGTCGGCGGCTTTTGGCAGCACAAGGTGCGGAATATGTCGCGGCAGGGCGCCGGATGAAAGCCACGTCACGCGGTCCGGCCCAAAAATGCCACCGCAACCGGCAGGCTGCGATGGCTTTTGCTGTCAAACTCCGGCGGCAATCACCCCCGGGGTCATAGGGGCCGGGGTCACAGGGGTCAGGGTTCAGCGGCGCTCTTCGCGGGTGACCTCGCCGTCCATGCGGATGCGGATGCGCACCTGTTCGGCGTCGGGGTTGGTTGCAAGTACCATCGCATGGCGCCGCAGGATGACAACCCGTTCGATATCGGTATATCCGGCATCCAGCGCCGCCTGTTCGGCCTGTTCCTGTGTCATCTGCGGGCCGGGGCGACCTTCGCCGCGTCGTCCCATCTCGCGCTCGATCGCGATCGGCTGACCATCGGCAGCAATGTCCATTTCGATCCGGGCCATGCCGTCCCGGCCCTTGATCTCGATCGTGCCGTCGCTTTCGAATTCCACCTCGTGGATGTGGCCCACATCCTCGGCGGCGATCCGGTCGCGGACCGGCGCAGACAGAACCGCGTCCAGCAGGGACTGCGGGATGGCCCGGCGGGGTTCTGTTTTCATTTCCGACAGGAGGCCATTGTCGTATTCGGCCGCAAACCGCGACCCGTCGGGCAGCAGGCCGCGAATGTTGCGGTCACCGTCGGATTTCACTTCGTCAAGGATATCGGTCAGGCCAAGGTTCGCCAGTTCGGCAGGCAGCGTATCCGTGGCGGCATCCGCCACGCGCGGGGCAGGGGGGGGTGGCGTTGTGGCATCCGCCACCCGCAGGGTCGCGCCGCGCAGGGTCTGCCCGTTCAGATCACCGGTCACGACAACCTGTGCACCCGTGTCCGGTGCCGGACCCGCAGTGTCGTCCAGTTCCACCAGAATGCGGCCCTCTGCCGTGTCCAGCACGATCCGGTCGTCAAACCGCTCTGCGATGGTGCCGGTCAGCTCGGCGGGTTCGGCTAAGGCGGCCAAGGGTGCTGTCAGCAGCGCAATGACGCTCAGGCGCGTCATCATCGGTGTCAGTTTCATTGTGGTGTCCTTTTTGTGTGACGAAAGGCAGCCCGCTGTCGGGCCATGGCCTTGGTCTAGGTCATCGTCCCCAAACAAAGCCGCAACCGTTTGTTGAGGTTCCATTTGGGTGCAATCTGCCACAGTATTGGCATGATGAAGACATTCCGCATGCTGTTTTTGATCTGCCTGTGTGGCCTGCCCGTCGCAGGTCTGTCGCAGGACCGCCCCCCGCTTGCACGGTCGGAACCGCAACTGACGCTGGCGGATGTCGCGGACAGGATTGGCGCACGCTATCGCGGGCGTCTGCTGGCCGTGACGGTCACCCCACCCCGCATCCTTGAACGCGCGATGGGCGTCCGCACTGTGTTCGAGGCGCGCTATCTGACGTTGCAGGACAATGTGCTGACCATCAGGCTGGACGGCGACAGGGGTCTGTTTCTGCTGATCGACGGTGCGGGTCAGACCGCCGCCCGGATCAGACCATGAAGATCTTAGTGATCGAGGACGACCAACGCCTGCGCGATCAGCTGTCCGTCGCACTGGACGCCGCCGGTTTCATCGTCGAGGCAACCGGCGACGGCACCAAGGGCGAATTCATGGGGGCCACGGAAACCTATGCGGCCGCGGTGCTGGACCTTGGCCTGCCCGGCATGACCGGGCTTCAGGTTCTGGCGGGCTGGCGCGACGCGGGGCTGACCCTGCCCGTTCTGATCCTGACCGCACGCGGTGACTGGACCGACAAGATCGCGGGGTTTCGCGCCGGTGCCGACGACTACGTCGTCAAACCTGTCCGCACCGAAGAGGTCGTGTTGCGCATCCAGACGATCCTGCGCCGGGTTTCCGGTCATTCAACGGTGGCGATCACGGCGGGTGATCTGGTGCTGGATACGCAGACCGGCCTTGTGACACGCGCGGGTGCGGCCTTGCGGCTGACCGCCTTT
>JBBREW010000023.1:0-14611 GCA_038225335.1 Rhodobacterales bacterium | reverse complement strand
GCCTGTCCAAGGGGGGCCACCGATCTGGCGGCGCTGTTCCACCGCGAAGGTGACCGCGCGATGGTCGCGGCGCTGCAATCCGCGGACCTGTCGTCCCTGCGGTTCCGGGACAAGGTGGCGCGGGCGTTGCGCATCCGGCTGGATGTGATCGACGACAAGGAAGCAGTCCGGCGCGGCTCGGCCTTGTTTGCCCTGCCGCATCTGGCACCGGAAGGGGCGCGGTTGATCTGGGGCACCGCCGACGCGATCTGGACCGCCTTGGGCGACACATCGACGGATGTGAACTGGTACACGAAACGGGCCACGCTGGCAGGCGTCTGGGCTGCTGTGGTGCTGTTCTGGCTGGGTGATCAGACCGACGCGCATGCGGACACCGACGGGTTCATCGACCGTCGCATCGACGAGGTGATGCAGATCGAGAAGGCGAAGGCGCGGATCAATGACAACCGTTTGCTGAAACCGCTGATGTCGCCGCTGTCCCGTCTGTTCGGCATGATCAAGGCCCCGCAACGCGCTGGCGCTGCATCGGTGCCGGGACGCTGGCAGGCGGATGACGAATTGTGAAGGCCGTTGAAATCAGCACGCCGGGTGGGCCAGAGGTTCTGACCCTGTGTGACCGTCCGATCCCCGTGCCGCGCCCGGATGAGGTCGTGATTGCCATCGCCTATGCCGGGGTCAACCGGCCTGACGCCTTGCAACGCGCGGGGGCCTATGATCCGCCAAAGGGCGCATCCGATCTGCCGGGGCTGGAATGTGCCGGAACCGTGCATGCGGTCGGCGATGCGGTCACGCAGTGGCGTGTCGGCGATGCGGTCTGCGCCTTGCTGCCCGGTGGCGGTTACGCCGAATACGCAGCGACCCCCGCGGCGCATTGCCTGCCTGTCCCGGATGGCATGTCGTTGCGCGCGGCGGCCTGTCTGCCGGAAACCTATTTCACCGTCTGGTCCAATGTCGTCATGCGCGGCGGTCTGACCGCAGGCGAACGGTTTTTGGTGCATGGCGGATCGTCGGGCATCGGCACGACGGCCATCCAGATCGCCCACGCGCTGGGCGCCCGCGTGTTCACCACAGCCGGGTCAGACGCCAAGCTGGCCGTTTGCCGCACCTTGGGGGCAGAGCTTGCAATCAATTACAAGGACACCGATTTCGTTCCGCAGATCAAGGCCGAAGGCGGCGCCGATCTGATCCTTGATATGGTGGGTGGCAGTTACATGCAGCGCAATATCAACGCCTTGGCCGATGACGGCCGGCTGGTGCAGATCGCCTTTCTGCAAGGCATGAAGGCAGAGCTGAACATGGTGCAGATGATGACGCGGCGTCTGACCCTGACCGGCAGCACCCTGCGCCCCCAAAGCAATCTGGCCAAGGCGCGGATCGCGGACCAGTTGCTGACCCATGTCTGGCCGATGCTTGCCTCTGGCCGGATCGCGCCGGTGATGGATCAGGAATTCGATCTGGGCGATGCGGCCAGCGCCCACGCGCGGATGGAAGCAGGCGATCACATCGGCAAGATCGTGCTGGCGGTGGCGTAACGCGCCGGCCCTGTGGGGGCTGGTCACGTCACGGGCACGGGCGCGGTCACTGGCGGGGTGGAAAGCTTTTGTAAACCGGCAACCGCCACCCCAACAGCAGACTGCCGCACCGCAAGGCCAGCGTCGCGGCAGCGCAGGCGATCAGGGCGACGGACACGGACGCGCCCAGCGCAATCGTCAGAACAGCAGCCGCAGCGCCGCACAGGGCGCAGGTAACGTAAAGCTCGCCTTGTTTCAGAACCAGCGGCACCTCGTTGCAGACAACATCGCGCATCAGCCCGCCGAAGCAGCCGGTCGTGATGCCCATGATGATGACGATGGGCCAGTCCATGTCCATCGCCAGTGCCACGCCGACACCGGACGGCACCGCCACCGCCAGCGCGAGGGCATCAAGCCAGACTATGCCGCGATAGCGGCTTTCCAGCAGATGCGCCGTCAGGAACACGATGACCGCCGCGATGGCGGCCACGCCGATGAACGCCGGATTGGCGACCCAGAACACCGTGTCCCGGTTCAGGATCACATCGCGCAATGTGCCACCGCCCACAGCCGTCAATGCCGCGATGAAAATGAAACCGATCAGGTCCAGCTGCGCCCGGCTGGCCACCAGCGCCCCGGTCAGGGCAAAGACGAAAACGGCGGCGTAATCCAAGGCGGCATGGATCGTCATGCAGCAAGTCCCGTGTGGCGTTCGTTGCTCATCGCTTGAACGGGGCCATGCCCGCCCGCGCCAGCGCGTCCGCGTGTTCGTTTTCCGGGTGGCCCGCATGGCCCTTGACCCATTGCCACGTCACCCGGTGGCCCTGCGTTGCTGCATCCAGCCGCTTCCACAGATCCACGTTCTTGACGGGCTTGTTGGCTGCGGTTTTCCATCCACGCGCCTTCCAGCCGTGAATCCAGCTGGTGATGCCATCCTTGACGTAGGAACTGTCGGTGACGATGGTGATGGCGCTGGGCTTGGTCAGGGATTCCAACGCGGAAATCGCGGCAAGCAGTTCCATCTGGTTGTTGGTGGTCAGGGCGGCACCGCCGCTCAGGTCTTTTTGTTTCACCACGGTCGTGCCGTCGCGGGCAATCATCAGACAGCCCCAGCCACCGGGGCCGGGGTTTCCGGAACAGGCACCGTCGGTATAGGCAAACAGGTCGGGCATCGGCAGGGTCCATGTCATCAGGCGGGCTGTGCCGCGTCATCGGACGGCACGCGCCGCTTGTCCAGCCCCACCGCGTGCCCGGGGGTGTTGCGGTCAGCAGTCTTTCAGCCAAAAGCCAGCGGCAACAGTGACAGCACCACGCAGAACGTCAGCAACAGGCGCAAGGACATCCACCAATGCGGGGTGACCCCCTGTTGCCAGAAATGCAGATCCAGCAGCAACAGCCCGCTGAACCCGATGCACAGGTTCAGGGCCGCCGATGTCGGCCCGCCGCCCACCATGAAAAAGGCCCACATCGCCGGGATGACCGACAGGACATAGTTCTGCCAGTGATCGTCCCGCGTGGCAAACCCCCACAGGACACCGGACATGAACGCCAGAATGATCGTGCCATAGGACAATTGCACAAAGGGGGCGGTGAACCGCCCGCCAAGGGTCATGACCGCCCACATTCCCAGATCGGGCAGCAGCAGGGTGGCCGCCCCCCACAGAAACGGCAGCAGTCCGGCCAGACCAAGGATCAGCGGCGCACGCGGGATGGCGGAAAACATGGCCGGTCCTTTCTGACAGAGTGCAAGGCGGGGTGCGATGCCTGCCGCCGACATGCGGGGCAGGCATCCGGGCGGGCGGGGCAGGGGTCAGGCAGGTTCGCGCAACACGCGCGGCACCTTGAACTCGACATCCTCGACGGCGGTTTCGACCCGTTCGACCGTGACCGTATAGCGGTCGTGAAAGGCGTCGATCACCTCGGTGATCAGCACTTCGGGGGCGGATGCCCCGGCGGTGATCCCGATGGACCCGATCCCCTGCAAGGCGCGCCAGTCGATGTCGGTCGCCCGTTGCACCAGTTGCGCATAGGGGCAGCCCGCCTTTGTCCCCACCTCGACCAACCGGCGAGAGTTGCTGGAATTGGGTGCGCCGACCACCAGCATCGCATCGACGCGGGGTGCCATCGCCTTTACCGCGTCCTGCCGGTTGGTCGTGGCGTAACAAATGTCTTCCTTGTGGGGGCCGACGATCGCGGGGAACCGGGTTTTCAGGGCGGCCACGATGTCGATGGTGTCATCGACGGACAAGGTCGTCTGGGTGACAAAGGCAAGCTTTGCCGGATCGCGGGGGGCGACGGTGGCCACATCCGCGACCGTTTCAACCAGCAACACCTCTCCTTCGGGAAGTTGGCCCATCGTGCCGATGGTTTCGGGGTGCCCGGTGTGACCGATCATGATCATCTGAAGCCCGTTGTCCGCGTGGCGCTGTGCCTCGATATGGACTTTGGACACCAGGGGGCAGGTGGCATCGACATAGACCATCTGACGGCGCGCGGCGGCGGCTGGCACTGCTTTTGGCACGCCGTGGGCAGAAAAAATCACGGGCCGGTCATCGGGGCAGTCATCAAGGCTTTCGACGAACACCGCGCCCTTGTCCCGCAGGCTGTCCACGACAAACTTGTTGTGGACGATTTCATGCCGCACAAAAACCGGCGCACCCCATTTTTCCAGTGCAAGTTCAACAATCTTGATGGCACGGTCCACGCCGGCACAGAACCCGCGCGGGGCTGCCAGCAACAGGGTCAGGGGGGGCTTTGTCATCATGTCTCTCCACCGCGGATGGGCCATAGGTAGTGGGACCAGCGCCACACGTCCAGACCACCCCGGCGCAGCGGGGGTCGTGCGGCGGTCATTTATCAGTTGATCTGGCGTCAGTCGCACTAGGTTTTCGCAGGAAGGCTGCGGCGTTCGGCCACGGCACCCACGCAACCCAAGAGGCATCCCATGAACACGACCACAGATCCGATCCATCCCGCCGCCCTGCGCTATGCGGATGAAGTCACGCGCGGCACGCTGGGCCGCCGCGAATTTCTGACCCGCACAACCGCGCTGGGCGTGACCGCGACGGCCGCTTACGGCCTGTTGGGTCTGGCACAACCGGTGCAGGCCCAGGCCGCGATGCAAGACGGCGGCACCCTGCGCATCCAGATGGAAGTGCGCGCGCTGAAGGACCCCCGCAGCTATGACTGGCCGCAGATGGCCAATTTCACCCGCGGCTGGCTGGAATACCTGACCGAATACCAGATCGACGGCACCATCACACCGATGCTGCTGGACAGCTGGGATGTAAACGATGATGCCACCGAATACGTCCTGAATGTGCGCCCGGGCGTCACATGGAACGACGGCACGCCTTTTACCGCTGCCGATGTGGTGTTCAACATCACGCGCTGGTGCGACACCGCCTTCGAGGGCAATTCCATGGCATCGCGTCTGGGCGCATTGATCGACGCGGACACCGGTGCGCTGCGCGATGACGCGATCAGCCAGCCCGATGACATGACCGTCGTGCTGACACTGGCGCAGGCCGACATTTCGCTGCCTGCGACCTTTGCGGATTTTCCGGCGGCGATCGTGCCGCAGGATTTCGGTGAAGACCCCCTCGCTGACCCCAAAGGCACCGGACCCTACCTGCCGGACACCTACGAGGTCGGCATCCGGGCCTCGCTGAACAAGAACACCGACCACACATGGTGGGGCACCGGTGCGGCGCTGGACCGGATCGAATTCATCGACCTTGGGCAGGATCAGGCCGCGATTGTCGCGGGGGCCTTGGCTGACGAATTCGACATGAATTACGAAACCATCGGCGAGTTCAAGGAAATCATGGCCGGCACCGACTGGGTCATGACAGAAGCGGCGACCGCAAGCACCGTCGTCATCCGCGCCAATCAGCTGGCAGAGGTGGACGGTCAGCGGCCCTATGCCGATGTGCGTGTGCGGCGCGCACTGGCCATGGCGATGGACAACGCCGTCTTGCTTGAACTGGGCTTTTCCGGCGATGGCACCGTGGCGTCGAACCACCACGTCGCCCCGATCCACCCCGAATACGCCGACATCGGCCCCTCTGCCTATGATCCGGAGGCCGCCCTTGCCTTGATGGAAGAAGCAGGGATGAGCGATTTCGAGCATGATCTGGTGTCCATCGACGACACATGGCGCAAGGATACCTGCGACGCGGCTGCGGCGCAGTTGCGCGATGCGGGAATCAATGTGAAGCGCACGGTCGTGCCCGGTGCGACCTTCTGGAACGACTGGACCAGCTATCCGTTCTCTGCCACCGATTGGGGCCACCGGCCCTTGGGTGTGCAGGTTCTGGCTGTCGCTTACCGGACAGGAGAGCCGTGGAACGAGGCAGGATATGCCAACCCCGCGTTTGATGACCTGCTGGCGCAGGCCCTGTCGCTGGCAGATGCGGACGCCCGCCGCGATGTCATGGCGCAGATCGAGCAGTTGTTGCGCGATGACGGCGTGATCATCCAGCCTTATTGGCGGTCCATCTTCCGCCATGCGAAACCGACCGTGGTCGGCGTCGAACAGCATCCCACGTTCGAGATGCACCTGTACAAGTTCGGCCTGTCAGCCTGACGGGCAGCAGTCCCCCGGTCACCGGACCGGGGGACATGCAATCTAGTTCTGTGGATCGGCATCCCGGTCGCCGGTGTCGCGCGGTTCGCGCGGCGGGCGGCCGACGACATTGCGCAATTCGTCCAGTTCGATGAAATTGTCGCACTGGCGCCGCAGTTCGTCAGAGATCATCGGCGGCTGGCTGCGCACGGTCGATACGACCGAGACGCGCACACCCTTGCGCTGGATCGCCTCTACCAAGGGGCGGAAATCGCCGTCCCCCGAAAAGAGGACGATGTGATCCACGTAGGGTGCCAGTTCCATGGCATCGACCGCAAGTTCGATATCCATGTTGCCCTTGACCTTACGTCGGCCCATCGAATCGGTGTATTCCTTGGCCGGTTTCGTCACCATGGTGAAACCGTTGTAGTGCAACCAGTCGACCAGGGGGCGGATGGGCGAGTATTCTTCGTTTTCCAGCAAGGCGGTATAGTAGAATGCCCGCAGCAACTTGCCTCTGCGCATAAATTCCTGACGAAGTAGTTTGTAGTCGATGTCAAACCCGAGTGCCTTGGCTGCGGCGTAGAGGTTTGATCCATCGATGAAAAGCGCAAGGCGCTCGTCACGATAAAACATGGGCAATCCTTTCCGAACGAACTGTCCGATTTCGAAATAATGGTTAAAAAGACGGCTAAAGACAGCCAATGGCCGGTGACGTGATCGGTTTATGGGCCGCGACAATCCGGGGTGCAAGGCGATCATATGCAGCAGGACGGCAAAATCACGCTTATTTCCTTGGGAAGCAACAGTACATCAGGGCATGATGCCGCCCTGAAATCCGTGTTGCGGGCGCGGCAACTGCTGCACGACAAGTTAGGTGACGTCGCGTGGCGGGCAAGCCGGATGTTTGCAACCCCTGCGTTCCCTGCCGGAATCGGGCCGGATTTCGTGAATGGCGCGGTGTCGCTGCGGACAAGACTGGATGCGGCACAGGTTCTGGACATCCTGCACGACATAGAGGCCGCAGAAGGCCGCATCAGAACAATCCGCTGGGGTCAGCGAAGTCTGGACCTTGATCTGCTGGCCCAGGGGGATGATGTGCTGCCTGACCGGGCGACCCAGACGGTCTGGCGCGCCCTTGCCCCGCAGGACCAGCGCGATCAGTGGCCGGATCAGTTGATCCTGCCTCATCCGCGGATGCAGGACCGGGCCTTTGTGCTGGTCCCGCTGGCGCAGGTGGCGCCCGACTGGGTGCATCCGCTGCTGAACCTGTCTGTGACCGCAATGCGCGACAGGCTGCCTGCACCGGAACTGGACCGGATCGTTGCGCTGGCCGATTGAAAGGGGCTTGACAGAAGCCAAAACCGACTTGTGTTTCCGGGCGTGGCGGTTTAGACGCAGGGCTTGCATCCCCGCACGTGATTGAATTGGAGTGTGCCGATGGCCCGCGTTACTGTCGAAGACTGCGTTGACAAGGTCCCGAACCGGTTTGAACTTGTCATGCTGGCCGCCCACCGCGCGCGCGAGATTACCGCAGGTTCCCCCGTGACCGTCAGCCGCGACAACGACAAGAATCCTGTCGTGTCCCTGCGTGAAATCGCCGAAGAAACCCAAAGCGCCGATGATCTGCGCGAACGGATGATCGAAGCGAACCAGACCCAGATCGAAGTCGACGAGCCGGAAGAAGATTCCATGGCGCTGTTGATGGGTGCAGAGGCCGACAAGCCGGTCGAAGACGACATGAGCGAAGAAAAGCTGTTGCGCGCCCTGATGGAAGCCCAAGGTCAGCGATAAAGGCCATCCCGGCCCACAACACGAAAAGCGCCGGACCAGCATGACGACTGCAGACGATCTGATCACGCTGGTCCGCACCTATAATCCGCGCACGAACGAAGCATTGCTGCGCGATGCCTTTGCCTTTGGTGCAGAAATGCACGACGGCCAGTTTCGCCATTCGGGCGAACCCTATTTCACCCATCCTGTCGCCGTGGCACAGATCCTTGCGGAAATGCAGATGGATGATGCGACGGTTGTGACCGCCCTGTTGCACGATACCATCGAAGACACCCTCGCATCGTTCAAGATCGTGAACGACCGCTTCGGTCGCGAAATCGCAGACCTTGTCGATGGTGTGACCAAGCTGACCAATCTGCAACTGACCAGCCGCGAAACGAAAGAGGCTGAAAACTTTCGCAAGCTGTTCATGGCCACCAGCAAGGATTTGCGCGTCACGCTCGTCAAGCTGGCCGACCGGCTGCACAACATGCGCACGATCAAATCCATGCGCCCCGACAAGCAGGCGCAGAAATCCCACGAGACGATGGACATCTTTGCCCCGCTGGCCGGGCGCATGGGGATGCAGTGGATGCGCGAAGAGCTGGAGGATCTGGCGTTTCGCGTCCTGAACCCCGAAGGCCGCAACAGCATCATCCGCCGGTTCATCACCCTGCAACGCGAAGCGGGCGACGTGGTGCCGCGCATCACGGCCGATATGCGGGTGGAACTGGAAAAGGCCGGTATTCAGGCCGAGGTCATGGGCCGCGCCAAGAAACCTTACAGCATCTGGCGCAAGATGCAGGAAAAGGACATGGGGTTTTCGCGCCTGTCCGACATCTACGGCTTTCGGATCGTCACCGCGACAGAAGCGGACTGTTACCGCGTGCTGGGGGCCATCCACCAACGCTGGCGGGCGGTGCCGGGGCGGTTCAAGGATTACATCAGCCAGCCCAAGACGAACGGATACCGGTCGATCCATACAACCGTGTCAGGCCGCGACGGCAAGCGGGTCGAGGTCCAGATCAGGACGCGCGAAATGCACGAGGTCGCGGAAACCGGCGTTGCGGCGCATTGGTCCTATCGTAACGGCGAACGGGTCGAAAACCGCTTTGCGGTCGATCCGGTCCACTGGATTTCAAAGCTGACGGAACGGCTGGACGAAGATCAGGATCACGATGATTTCCTAGAGGCGGTAAAGCTGGAAATGTTCACCGATCAGGTGTTCTGTTTCACGCCCAAAGGCGATGTGATCAAGCTGCCGCGCGGGGCGACACCGATTGACTTTGCCTTTGCGATCCATACCCGGATCGGCATGGCCTGCGTGGGGGCCAAGGTGGACGGCATCCGGGTGCCGCTTTGGACCCGCCTGAAAAACGGCCAGAGTGTCGAAGTCATCACCGCCGAAGGTCAGAAACCGCAGGCCACATGGGTCGATATCGCGACCACTGGCCGGGCCAAGACCGCCATCCGCCGGTCGCTGCGCGAAGCCGACCGCGAAAGGTTCATCCGTCTGGGCCGGGAACTGGTGCGCGTCGCGTTCGAAAACGTGGGCAAGCGGCTGACGGAAAAGGCATTGCGCACCGCGGCCAAGGCGCTGGCGATCGATAGTGTGGACGACATGCTGGCCAGTCTGGGCAGCGCCGACATCAGCGCGCGCGACATCGTGCGGGCGATCTATCCGGATCTGGCGCAGGATACGGGTGACGAGATCGACGCCACCCGTGCTGTTGTCGGCCTTGCCGTGGATCAGACCCATGCGCGGGCGCGGTGTTGTCAGCCTGTGCCGGGCGAAAGGATTGTCGGGATCACTTACCGGGGTCACGGCGTTGTGGTCCATGCGATTGATTGCGGTGCCCTTGCGGATTTCGAAGACCAGCCGGATCGCTGGGTCGATCTGCGGTGGGAAGAAGGCCAGCACAGGGCCGTCAACAGCGTCACCTTCGACATCTCGATCACCAATGATGCGGGTGTGCTGGGACGGATTTGCACATTGATCGGCGAACAGAACGCCAATATCTCTGACCTGAGGTTCATCGACCGCAAGCCCGATTATTTTCGTCTGCTGGTGGATATCGACTTGCGCGATGCGGAACACCTGCACCGGGTGATGACAGCGGTGGAGGCGGACAGCAACGTGTCGGGGATCAGCCGACACCGGGACCCCGGGCAATCCGGGGCGCATTACACGGGCTGACGCCCGAGGAAGGACACCCCCCGTGTTCAAACGCAGGGACAAACGGCCAGCGTGGAAGGTCGTAGGCTCTGCCATTTATCCGCGGGGCGGCTGGGGCAGAGCGTTTTCCTATGTCAAACACCGGGTCCGCCGCCTGCCGGATACGCCAGAGAAAATCGGTCGCGGCATCTGGGCGGGGGTCTTTACCACCTTCACACCGTTCTACGGCGTCCATTTCATTATTGCCGCGCTGATTGCAAAGCTGATGCGGGGCAACATTCTGGCATCTCTGATGGCCACGTTCTTTGGCAATCCTTTGACCTATCTGCCGATTGCGGCGGTATCGCTGGGGACGGGGCATTGGTTGCTGGGCAGCAAACCCCGTGGATCGATGGCGTCACTGGGGGGAAAGTTTGCCGATGCGGGGTCTGACCTGTGGCAAAATGTCGTCTCGATCTTTACCCCGGCGCGGATGGATTGGCATGGCCTGTCGATCTTTTATTTCGACATCTTCTACCCTTATATGATCGGTGGCATCCTGCCCGGTGTCGTGACCGCCACCATCGCCTATTATGTGTCCGTTCCTGTTCTGACGGCCTATCAGAAGCGCCGCCGGAACATCTTGCGGGCAAAGCTGGAAAAGCTGGGAAAACCGAAGATCGATGCGCTGGGCGGGGTCGCCGTGACCCGCCCGATCCGTGCAAAAAAGGAATGATGCAATGACCGACCGACTGCGACTGGGCGTGAACATCGACCACGTGGCCACCGTGCGCAACGCTCGTGGCGGCGATAACCCTGATCCGGTGCGCGCCGCACTGATGGCGCAGGACGCGGGTGCCGACGGGATCACGGCGCATCTGCGCGAGGATCGCAGGCATATCCGCGATGCGGATATTGTGGCGCTCAAGGCGGGGCTGACCATCCCGCTGAACTTCGAGATGGCGGCGACCGCTGACATGCGGCGGATTGCCTTGGCAACACAGCCCCATGCAGTCTGCCTTGTGCCCGAAAAGCGCGAGGAACGCACGACCGAAGGCGGGCTGGAGGTCGCGGGACAGGCCGCAGTGCTGGCCGATTACATTGCCCCCCTGCGTGATGCGGGGTGCCGTGTGTCGCTGTTCATCGCGCCGGATCGCGATCAGGTGACGGCCAGTCAACAGATCGGGGCACCGGTGATCGAACTGCACGCGGGGGCCTATGCCGATGCCTGGGCCGAAGGGCGCTGGGACGCGCGGGATCATGAACTGGCGCGCCTGACCGATGCGGCTGCCTTTGGTCTGTCGCTGGGTCTGGAAGTGCATATCGGCCATGGCCTGACCTATGACAGCGTCGGACCGGTCGCGGCCTTGCCGGGGGTCATGGAGTTGAACATCGGGCATTTCATCATCGGCGAGGCGATCTTTCGGGGCCTGCCCGATGCGATTGCCGAAATGCGCCGCTGCATGGACGCGGCCCGCTCATGAGCCCGGCCATCATACTGACCGACACCGAAACCGAAGCGATGGTCAAGGTGGCCGATGCGGCCCTGGCGCTGCACAACGGCGGGACCGACATCGTCTTTACCGCCGCAGTGGTCAAGGATGGCCGCATCATCGTGCAGGCCCGCAACGAAGTGGCCGATACCAACGACGTGTCGCGGCACGCGGAAATCGTGGCGATGGCCCGCGCGGCAGAGGCGCTGGGCACCCGCGATCTAGCCGGTTGCACCCTGATTGCATCCTGTCAGCCCTGCGAGATGTGCCTGTCTGCGATGCGCTGGGCCGGGATCGAGCGTGTCGTCTTTGGGGCGCAGCAGAAAAACTGCGACACCGCGTTTTTCCGGTTCCCGCAATTGCGGATCGAGGATTTCCACAGGGCCTGCGGGGGTGACTTTGACTGGCACGGCGGCGCAGAGGAGGACCGCATCGCGCATATCTATGCACCGGGTGCGGCGGAATGATCCGGTGCTAAGGACTGCAGCCCTGCGCGGTGGCCTTGCCGCGGCCGTCCTGTCGCTGGGGTCGACCGCTGTGGCGCAGTCGGTCAGCCTCTGCGACCAGCGGGCGCGAGCCGATGCGATCGTAGAGCCGTGGGAGGCCAACAGCCGCACCTTTGCCAAGGGCGCGGTGCGGATCGCGGTGCTGGATATCGCCGACCCCGGAGAGACGGCCTTCTGGCTGCTGGTCGTGTCGCCGCCACTGGATGCTGCGGGATCACGGCAGTGCCGGATGATCGGTGCCGCACCCGATCTGGGGTTTGCCTTGCTGACGCTGGATGATGTGTCCGTCGATTATGACGCTGACGTGGGCATCTTGCTGGATTTTGCCGTGGCGGTGCATGATCCGCTGTCGCAGGCGACATCGGGTCCGATCACCCTGCGGGTTGTGGTCGATCAGGACACCGGTGCTGTGGGTGCAACCTTGGGTGACGTGCCGTGATCCTTGGCATCGGCACCGACCTTGCGAACATCGACCGGATCGCGGCCACGCTGGACCGGTTCGGTGACCGGTTCCGCAACCGTGTCTTTACCCCGGTCGAGCAGGCAAAGGCGGAACGCCGTATGGATACGCCCGGCACCTATGCAAAACGCTGGGCCGCCAAAGAGGCCTGTTCAAAGGCGCTGGGCACCGGTTTGCGCATGGGCATCAGTTGGCGGGACATGGCGGTCAGCAATCTGCACACCGGTCAACCGGTGATGGAGGTGACAGGCTGGGCGCGTGACCGGCTGGAGGCCATGACCCCACCGGGCCACGAGGCGATCATCCATGTCACCCTGACCGACGATCACCCCTGGGCGCAGGCCTTTGTCCTGATCGAGGCGCGACCCCTGTTGCCGCGCTAAAGGACGCGCTGTTCCGCATGGTGTCGTCGCGGACGCGCACCCTTGGGGCGGTCTGCCTTGACAGGGATGAAGGCTGCGATCATGTAGCCGGGCAATGCTTTTGACAGGATGAATGGAATGGCCGAAAAGACTGGCGTAATGGCTGGCATCGTGGAAACGGCCAAAACGGTGGTTTACGCGCTGCTGATCGCCGGCGCATTCCGCACGATCCTGTTCCAGCCGTTCTGGATTCCGTCCGGGTCGATGAAGAACACCCTGCTGATCGGCGATTTCCTGTTCGTGAACAAGATGGCCTACGGCTATTCCTATGCGTCCTGCCCGTCGATCCTGATCCCGTCGCTGAATGTCGATATCGGCGCCGACGATTTCTGCGGGGCCTTCAAGGGGCGCACGGATCGTCTGTTCGGGTCTGACCCGGAACGCGGCGACGTGGTGGTGTTCCGCCACCCGGTCACCGGGCGTGACTTCATCAAGCGCGTGATCGGCATGCCCGGTGACCGGGTGCAGATGCGCGAAGGTCTGCTGTATATCAACGACGCCCCCGTCGTGTCCGAAGACGCGGGCAACTTTGTCGAAACCTATGCACGGCAGGGTCCCGAAGGCAGCTATCCGCAATGCGCCAACGGTGCTGTGGGCGAAGGGGCCGATTGCATCAAGGAGCTGACACGCGAAACGCTGCCCGGCGGCGTCACCCACGACGTGCTGAACATCGGCAACCGGGGATTGGACAATACCGGCGTCTATACCGTGCCTGCGGACCATTTTTTCTACATGGGCGACAACCGCGACAATTCGACCGACAGCCGTGTTGCGCAGTCGGCAGGTGGTGTCGGGTTCGTGCCGCGCGAAGATATCGTGGGCCGGGCGGACCGCGTGATCTTTTCCAGCGCGGGCCGGTCGATGCTGGCCTTCTGGACGTGGCGGTCCGACCGGTTCTTTGCGGCGATAGAGTGAAGCTGTCGGCGCAGCTTGCGGGCTTTGCCGCCCGGTTGGGGCATGAGTTTGCCGACCCCGCCTTGCTTGTGCGCGCCGTGACCCACGCCAGCATGTCCAGCACGCACCGTGACGACAACCAAAGGCTGGAATTTCTTGGCGACCGGGTGCTGGGCCTTGTGATCGCAGAGGCGCTGTTGCTGGCTGACCGTGCCGCCGCAGAAGGTCTGCTTGCCCCGCGCTACAATGCGATGGTGCGGCGTGAAACCTGCGCCGATGTGGCCCGTGACATCGGGCTGGGCGAGGTTCTGAAGCTGGGCCGGTCTGAAATGCAATCGGGTGGCCGCCGCAAAGAGGCGCTGCTGGCCGACGCGATGGAGGCCGTGATCGCCGCCGTCTATAACGATGCGGGATTTGATGCAGCGCGCAAGGTCGTCCTGCAACATTGGCAGGCGCGCATCGGCACCGTGGCCGCCGACGCCCGCGACGCGAAAACCGCGTTGCAGGAATGGGCACAGGCGCGGGGCGAACCGCCGCCCGTCTATACCGAAATCGCGCGCAGCGGGCCGGACCATCAGCCGGTGTTCACGATCCGCGTCACCTTGCAATCAGGCGCCCACGCCGAAGCGACCGCCGGGGCCAAACGGCAGGCGGAACAGGCAGCGGCGCAGTCGCTGCTGGAAAGGGTTGAACATGACAGATGAAACGCGCGCAGGCTTTGTTGCCCTGATCGGTGAACCGAATGCAGGCAAATCGACACTGCTGAACCGGATGGTCGGTGCAAAGGTCAGTATCGTGACCCACAAGGTCCAGACGACCCGCGCCCGCAT